>NZ_LEKG01000106.1:0-25454 GCF_001029515.1 Micromonospora sp. RV43
GGTGCGCCCCGCGTGCCGGCCGGTGGGCGGGGCGCGGGAGCCGGCTGGCCGCCCTTGCCGGTCCGCCCGGGCCCAGGCGTGGCGGCCGGCGCGCCCGGCGTCGGACCGGAGGTGCTCGCAGGCCGTCCGTCGCCGGTGCAGCCGTAGCGCCGGCGCAGGCTCTGCACCGCAGCATCGCGTGGGACGATCCGGTCGGCGAGCGTGCAGGCGTCCGCGCGGAGCTGCCGCAGCTCTGCGTCCTGCCGGGCAACTTCCTTGTCGCGGACGACGCGCCGCGTTTCTAGGTCGGCCGCGAAGTCCCGTTCCAGGGCGGCGAGGCGCGCGCGACTGTCCCGGTCAGCGTCCGCCCTGACCGCCTGGCCGATGATGTATGAGGTGAGGTTGGTCAGTGCGAACGCGATGACCACGGAGAGCAGGACCACCCGCACACGCCGGGTGAGGTCCTGCCCGATCAGCGGTTCGTCGGCCAGGACGGGAGACAGCCGCTTGCGCTTGCGGTCATGGAGCATTGGTGGTCCCCCTCTGCCCGGTGTCGAGGTCGATGCCGTGACGCAGGAGGTATGCCTCGTACCGCAGTACCTTGCGGTGCTCGACGTCCCACGCGTCTTGCCACTGGCGGGTCAGGGCCCGCTGGTCGTCCAGCTCGTCGTCGAGCCGCTTCTCGAACCGGGCCTGCCGGCCGTCGCTAACCTCGGTCTTCTTGGATCGCAGGGCGAACCAGCCTGTGGCCACCGCAACGAGCAGGGTGACGGCCTGCCCGATCCAGAGCAGTTCCACGGGAGGCTGCGAACCGGCCGCCTCCGCTGCTGCGGCGGCGATCACCAGCGCTGCGCTGGCGTCGGCGTACGTCCGCGCGGCGTCGAGGGCGTTCCACACTCAGCCACCTCCAACCTGCCGTGGGGTGGCTCGCGCCGCGATGATGGCCAGCAGCGCGACCACGAATACCGATGCCGGGGCGCTCCACGAAAGGATCCGCGAGTGGTAGATCCATGCGGAGGCAAGGCCAGCAGCCCAGGTCATGTACCAGACCGCCAGCAGCCACAGGCAGATCCGCAGCGGACGTCCTTGGCTGTCGCGGCCCGCGCGGTACGCGCTCGCGAACGCTGCGACGGTCAGGACGCCGAGGACAACGCCGCGCAGCCTCATGCCGCCGATGGGCGGGAGGCTGCGCAGCACGTCGTAGCTTGGGGCCTGGTAGGCGATGTCGCCGGCGAGTAGCCCGACCACGTCCCACGCGGCTTTGGCCAGCACGAGGGTGACGACGGTGCGCCAGCGGATCGTCGGTACGGCGGGCAGCAGTCGGTACGGGTTGAGCGTGACCATGGGTTACCTGGCCAGCTTCATCAACTCCGCGGCGAGCTGGGCGGGGTCCTGCCCGGCGGCCACCAGCGCGGCGGCGACGTCCGCGCCGCTCTTGGCGCCGAGCCCTTCCAGCACGCCCTTGACGATCTGCTGCTCGTCGACCTCGGGCGCCTGCGGCAGCTCGGCCAGCAGTGCGCGGATCTCCGCCGGGTTGGACGCCTCACGGGCGACAGCCTCGCCGAGGGCCTGAACGGCGGTGACCAGCCACATGGGCGACTTGCCGCCCTTGAGGTCTGCGCGGACGTTCGCCCGTCCGTTGGCGATGGCTTCCAGTCGGGCGTCCGCGTAGCCGACCTGAGCGAGTAGGTCAGGCAGCACCCGGCCGAGAGTGTCGAGCGTGGCGGCGTGCTTGGCGGTGAAGTTGGCCATGTCGTCTCCGTTCGTGGCCAGCCAGGTGGTCAGCGGCTCACCGCGCAGCACCGACAGCACCCCGGCCAGGGCCTGCTTGTCCGTGCAGAAGGCGCGGATGATGGACAGGTGCAGGTGCCAGAGGTGGCTGCGGTCGCGCCCCGGGTCGGAGCCGGCGTCGGCGCCGACGCCCAGCGGCCGGCCGCCGACGAGGACGTAGCAGTAGACGGTCTTGCCGTCCTTGGTGCCGATGAACTCGCGCAGCACCGGTCCCTTGGCGGTGTAGAGCCGGGGGTCGTGCGCGCGGGCGGCGACGTCGAGGCGCTTGGTGTACCGGATCATCGCCTCGGTCGACATGGTCAGGTCGATCGCGGAGGACTTGTCGCTCGGGCCCGCCTTGTCGGCGGCGACGTCGCGGCCGGTGGAGTAGTCGGTGCGCGGGAGGCCGGCCCGGACGTTGTGGTAGCCGGCCTTGTCGGCGTAGATCCCGCCGAGCTTGACGGTGGGCTCCAGGGCTTCGAAGCCGAGCCAGAAGTTCCAGAGGGCGTCGCTGATCCGGGTGGGGTTCGGGTTGGCCGCCACCGGCTGCCTCCTCTCGTGGGGTGGATGCGCGGAGGCCGTACCGCGCCGAGTGGCGCGGTACGGCCTCGTGTGCTGCTGCAGGTCAGGCGGCGACCGGCGTTGCCGTGTAACGGGACGGGTCGGCCGGGTCCTGGGCGATGTCGTATCCGTCGGCGGTGAACGGCCCGTAGACCACCTCGTCGACGACCTGCGTGGTGCCCGAGACCGGCTGCACGGTCTGGCCGGGAAGGGTGACCGTGCCGGTGACCGTGACGTCCTTGGTCGTGGTCGTGGGCTCCCCGTCGACGACCACCCGGAAGGCGATCGGCTCGGTGGGGGCGTAGCTGGTCTTGTCGAACTGGACGCGGACGGTCAAGGGAACTCCTGTCGTACCGGTGGAAAGGGGCAACGTGACGACCTCCGTGGCGGGCGGTCAGAAGACGGGCAGGCCCGGCGTGGGGTCGGCGAACGGCGCGATCGGGGCCGCGGCCGGACGCAGGACGATGGCGAACACCACCGCGTTCTGTTCGGACATGGAGCTGGTCAGCGTCCGTGTGACCCCGGTGGCCGCCGACAGTGAGCCAGCGGAGTCGAAGACGGCCATCGTGATGTCGGCGCTGCCTGCGTTGGTGGCGAGGTTCGCTCGCCGCGCCTCGCTCGGCGCGCTGCTGGACCAGCTCGCCACACCGGCCGCCCCCGGCGTGTGGCGGGTCGCTACGCCGTAGACCAGCCAGCCGCCGTTCGGCACGTCCACCGGCGGCGTGGTCTGGGTGGCACCAGCCACTCCGGCGACCATCTGCGCCGCGGCGACCGGCGCCGCCGGGTCCACCCCGCGGTAGGCCGCGGCCCACGCGGCGTTCTTCACCGACGTGCCCAGTCCCCAGTCGTAGGTGGCCGGCTCGGCAGCGGCGGCCCGGGAACGGAGCCTGGCGGACAGGCTGCTGCCGCTGGAGGCGTCGCCGCGCACGGTCAGCCCCGGCACCGGCTCGGCGACCGTCGCCGTGGTGGACAGCATCGCGAACAGGTGCAGGACGAAATCGCCGTCGACCACGCCCGTGAGTCCGGGGACCGTGCAGCCGGGCTGCGCACCGGCCGGCATGACCTCCTGGTCGTCAACCCTGGAGATCGGCACGTCAGCTCGCCTCCACCTGGATCGAGACCTTCGTGGGCGGGGTGGTGCCGACGGAGTCGATGTCGACCGTCAGGTAGGACCCCGCAAGCCAGGCGGTGGTGGCCAGATTGGTGACTCGGCCGGAGGTGCGCGAGCCCGACGTGATGCGGGGACGGTTCGCGCTGGCGTAGACGGGGGAACCGTCGAGACGCGGGTTGATCACGTAGTCGCCACCGGCAGGCGCGGTGCCACCGGCGCTGACGATCCAGCTGCGCAGGGTCAGCGTCGAGTTCGTGGGGTTGTAGAAGCGGTACCCGCCCGTGCCGACCGCGCCGGTCTCCTGATGCCATACGTTGGTGACGATCGCTGCGGCGCTGGCACCGCCGCCAGCCGCGGTGACCCACGTGCCCGGCGTGCCGGCCACCGTGCAAACCCACAGTGCACCGGCAGAGTCGATGACCGCGTCGTTGGTGATCCACGTGCCGGTCGTCGGCGCGCCGGCGACGGTGCGCACACCCCGGAAGTTGATCGGCGACAGACCGTTGTAGCCGCCGCCGGCGCGCACGCCCTGCAGGCCGGCGAGGACCCGGGTGGCCACCATCCAGCCGGGCTGCGAGCTGTGGCCGGTGCCGTACGCGCCGAACAGCGCCTCTCGCTGAGCGGCCTGAGTGGGGTTAGTGCTGAGCTCGAAGAAGCGGCCGGTGCTGGGCCCGCCCGCGCCCTGGGCGTACTCGAACACCCGCCGGGCGACGCGGTTGGCGGTGCTGGGTGCGTCGCGGCCTTCGCCGTTGCCGTTCTGCCAGCCGGTCTTGACCCACAGGCCGCCGGGGGTGGTGGCCCCCCACTGCACCATGTCGGGCAGGTTGTCGTCGGCCGAGTAGATGGCCTGCATCCGCAGCCACGGGCTGCCGTTCTGGCCCTGCGCGGGGTCTGGCGGCTGGACCACGTTGCCGACGTACGTGCCGCCGCTCTTGGGTGGGTTCAGCAGCACGGCGCCGCTGGTCTGCGCGGGGGTGAGCAGCCCGAAGCCGCCGCCGGGTAGCACGCCGACGACCTGGCCGACGATCCGGGCTTCCGGTGCCGGCACTGCCACGTCGGTCGCGTCGGCCATCCCCATGCGGTGGGGGTTGGTCGCGGCAGCGTGGGCGAGGAGGTTGGACTCGTTGACGCCGGCCTTCGTGATGACGTCCATGAGCGCCTGGCCGGTCCAGCCGGAGATGAGCAGCCGAGGGCCGCCTGCGGCCTCGGCCCACATGGCTGGCACGTTGTCCGGCCCCTGGAAAGGCGCAATCGTGCCGACACCACGGCCGTCGGTGCCGTCGGAGGAGACGACGAAGGTGATCGGATTGTTGGCGGCGTCGACGAGGTCCTCGTACTGGGTGCCGTTGGTCTCCTGGTCCCAGAACGTCACCTGGATGCCGCCAGCGGCCTGAACCAGGTCCGGGAAGCCGTCGATGCCGTCCTGGGAGGTGAAGGTCCAGTCAGCCAGGGTGCCGCCGTACCAGAAGCGGGTCATTCAGTGCATCCCTCTCGTCAGGAGCGCATGGAAAAGCCCGGACCGCGAAGCAGTCCGGGCTGAAGAAGGGGATGTGTGCCGGCGAAGGCGTTGATCAATACTTCGCCGGCCAGGTGACCGGGTGGATGACGACGAAGTGGTTGTCGGCGAGCGCGTTGTCGTAGCCGAGGATTCCGACGTCCCCGGTGGTGCCGTTGAAGTAGAAGCGCGCGAACCAGTCCTGGTGAGTGCCCGCCAGGTACATCAGCGGGCCCTCGTGCGGCCGGTACTCGTCCGGCACGTTGAACAGGACGATGTCCGTGCTCCGCGCCGTCGTCTTGCCGGGGGTGTTGCGGTACAGGATCGCGTGCATGAACACGAATCCGTTGCGGCGCGTCACCCACACGTTCGCGTTGTCCCAGCCGCCCTTGACAGCCAGCTTCACGCGGGGGCCGTTCTCCCCGATCAGGTGGTACTGGTCGCCGTACGCGGCCAGCGTCCGACCCTTGTCCCACTGCGTGACCACCTGGCCGGGCTTTGCCGGCGGCATCCGGGCCGAGTGCGTCACGATCCCGGGCGGCGCGAGGAAGTAGTCCATCGCCGTTACGTCCGCCGCGGCGATCGATGGCAGGCCGCTGTTCGCCTGCGTCGTGGTGGTCGACGCCACCCGGACCGTGCCGACGGGAATCTCCCACACACCGTCGGCGAGGGTGTTCTGCTCAACAGGCGGCGCGACCGGGTTGGTCCCAGGCACACCCTGCTTCAGGAGGAACCGGACGCGGAAGTCGGCCCGATCGAGCTGAAGGACGCCGAGGTCCAGCCGCGGGTACCCGCTGATGTTGGCGGGCACCGGCACGGTCAGCCCGCTGGCGTCGGTCTCCCAGCGGAAGCCACGGATGATGGCCTGCCGCAGGGCCTTCAGCTTGATCTGCCGGCCGGTCGAGTCGGCGTACATCAGCGAGCTGACCGTCGGCGCACCGATCAGGCCGGACCCGGTGACGTCGGCCATGAGCTTCTCGTAGGCGGCGTCGGTGACGGCCCCGCCGCCAGCGACCGGGTAGGAAGTCTCGGCCACGACGGGCCACCCCCTGTCTTGCGTAGTGGCTATCGGGTGAGGCCGCGTCGTTCCAGGTAGCCGAGACGGCGGTCCATCTCGCGCATGCGCCGGATCCAGGCGGAGTCGTAGCGAGCGGATTGGTCGCCGATGGTGGTGCCGACGACCTCGCCGGCGGTCGGCCATGCCTGGATGGAGACGGTCTGCACAGGCGCGGTCACGTGCTCGCCGATGTCAAGCTCGATTGAGACGAGGTCGCCCTCGCCGTAGTGCACGCCGTACCGCTGGTCAACCGTGTCGGCGGCGTTGGACGCCAACCGGCCGGACTGGCCGTTCTCCTCCAGCGCCTGCTTTGCGGCGTCCTGCATCTCGGCGAGAGGGGTGGTGCCCGGGCGGGGCACGTAACCCTCGAACCGCCCCCACGCGAGTTGCGCCGCGTCAGTGGTGGGCAACTCGCGAATGAACCGGTCGGCGCCGGCGTCGGCTTCGGCTTGCCCGCCCACGATCGGGTGGGTGAGCTTCGGCGCGGACTCCTCGAAGCTGTAGAACTTGAGGTTGCCCTTGCCGAACGAGAAGAACGCCTCGGCGGAGAGGTCCCGGGACCGGACCACTTCGAACAGGATTCGGTCGCCGACCTGCCTGGTGCGGAACCCGAGGGAGTCGGTGGGCTGCCCGGTCCCGTTGCCGAGCGTCGCCATGCGGCGCAGGACGTCGGTCACCTTCTCCAGCCGCTCGCGGGGAGCGACGTCGCTGGTCGGGCCGAGCTTCACGGTGCCGGTGCCGCTGATACCCGAGAAGCTGGCTACCACGAGCCGCGGCACCCGGCGCGCGGGCAGCGCGTTCGGTCCGGCCTGCGTGTCGACCAGTTGGAGCATTCCCAGCTCGGGGTTGCCGGTGTATGTCCAGTAGTCGGTGGTCTGCTGCTCGGGCGTCTTCGACGGGTCCGGGTAGGCCAGGCGGGCGCCGAGCCAGGCCAGGTCCTCAGCGAAGCTGACGGTCAGGACGCCGACGCCGCCTTTCTCACCGTCGTCGGCCCGCTCCCGGATCTTGCTTTCCATCGGTCCGGCGATCAGGACGTGCTGGCGGCCGAGGACGCGGCGGAGGATGACGATGCGGCAGCCGGGCACGAGCTGCTCGCGGACGTACCGGTATGCGGGGATGACGACCTGGCCGGAGCCGGGCTCCTTCCACCGCTTGGTGACTGCGAGGCTGGTCCAGCCGTGCAGCGGGTCGCCGATGACCTGACAGTTCGCGTCGGTGACCAGGATCGTGTAGTCCGCGCGCAGCAGCCGCGCCGCGGCGGGCCCGGTGACAGGCAGGCTCGACGGTGGCGGTGGAGGCGGTGGCTCCCCGGTGTCAGCCGGCGGTGGCGGCTGCGGGGCGGGCGCTGGATCCGTCGCTGGTGGCGGGACCTGCGCGGTGTAGTGCGTGGCCGCGATGGAGTTGAAGGTGGCCAGGGGTGGCGGCGGGTTGCCGGGCAGGACCACGTACTTGTACGGGTCGCCGGTGGTGCCGCTGCCGCCGTGCCGGTGGTCGAGCTGGAATGCGCGAAGCGTGCCGATGCCGGGTACCGGGGCCCCGGTCCAGTCCATGCACCACCAGATAAAACCGTCGAACCGCCAGCCCTGCGCGGCCGGTGACCAGGTGTCGAGCTGGTCGGCGACGGCTTGCAGCCACGCGGCGCGGCCGGCGCCGGTGGTGTCGGAGGGCAAGCCGACGGCGCCCATCTCGGGGAAGATGCGAGGCCGGTTGTCGGTGGAGTTGTGGCGGTATGCCTTGACGCGGCTGAGGAAGGTGGCCGGGTCCGGGTACGCGGTGGCGACCTGGCCGTTCGATCCGTACGCGTTGGCGTACATGTCGATGCCGAAGAAGTCGCCCCTACCCGTGTCGTGGGTCGCGTACGTGCGGCCGGCGGTGTTCTCGGCCCACTGCCGGGTGAGCACGTGCCCGTAGCGCACCCGGGCCCGGGTGGCAGCCGGCAGGCCCTCGACCATGTTGGCGAAGGCGTTGAAGTTCGCGCGGTACGCCGAGACCGACAGGTCGCCCTCGGGCTCGTGCCGGTCGGTGATGTAAAGGACGGTGATCCACGCCGGCATGTTGATGAGCCGCTGCCGCAGCGCGGCAAGTTTCGTCGCGTCGCCGTCGATCTTCGTGGAGCAGAACGGGATAGCGCCGGCACGCTGGCAGTAGGCGAAACGGAAGTCGTCCCACGCCGGCAGGGTGCCGTCGGAGTTCGGGAAGATCCGAAGCCACTGGTTGACTGGGAGTCGGGGTTCCCAGGCCGGGAAGGCGGTCTTCGGTGGGGTCGCACCAACGCGGTAGGTCACCGAACGTCACCCCCGCCCGGCGGGTCAGGCGGTTTCGTACCGCGGGGTGAACGACAGCTGCACCTTGGTGCCGGAGCCGGCCCCGTCCACGACGAAGGAGATCTCGTTGGGGCCGTCGAGCAGCGGCCACAGCTCCGTGCCCGCGTCGTTGAACCAGTCGATGTAGCGGGACAGGTTGCTGTCCCCGGGTCCACGCACGGTGGGTGGCTCGGTGGTAATGGTGACCTGCTGGCCGGCGGCCAGACCGTAGGTCAGCGCGAACCGCGATCCGACCGTGAAGTTGGTGGCGGTGATCTTCGTCAGCGGGCCGGTCAGCGTCCAGACCGGCCACGCTTCGACATCGCCGATGTTGTCGATGACCGTCGGCGGGTCACCCTCGTTGCCCGACAGCACCCGCGACGAGTTGATGCTGATGAACGGGCTGATGAATGGCGTGTTCTGGGGCGAGAAGGTGCGCTCCACAGTGACCGGCTCGGCGTCCTGCCAGTAGCCGTCCGGGCAGTAGAGCTGCACGACGTTACGGCTGGACAGCCAGTCCTGGCCGGCCTCGCCTTCCAAGCCGGCCTCGTAGAAACAGGCGATGAGACGGGCGCTGCCGTCCGAGCGGGTCACCTTGATCCAGCCGGGGACCATCCGCTGCGTGGTCATGGTGAACGCCCGGGTGATCCGGCGGCGCCGGTCGGTGTACTCCAACTGGCTGCGGCCGCCGAAGTACAGCGGCCATTGCATGCGCCGCGGCTTGGAACGGATGAACCGGACCGTCTCGCCGCCGCGCGGCCTCGGGTCGGTCACGAGCTCGATCGGCGTCGCGCCCCAGCCGGCCGGGCCGGGCATCGTGAACCACCCGAGTTCCGCGGAGGTGTCGGACAACGCCCACTCGCGGCCGATCGAGTCGATCCACGTGATCGTGACCTTCCCGACGTCGGAGCGCGTGGGCCTGGACGGCGGCGGGCCTTCCAACCCACCGGGGACGATGACCTGCCCACCCGCAGCAAGCAGCGGCACGGCTCACCACCTCTCGGTGCGCGGATGCGGACAGCCCGCCCCGGGGTGCGGGGCGGGCTGCCTACCAGTTCGGGCGATCGAGCCGGTTCAGCGCGTCCTGGCGCTGGTTCATCGCGGTTAGCCGCGACTCGTCGAGCGTGCTGTTGGCGAAGTCGAAGTGGTTGTGGATCTCACTTCGAGCCGCCGACGCACGTCCCCGGTCGGCCAAGAGCTGGCTGATCTGCGACCACTGCCCGTCGGTGAAGACAGGCTCGGGCCGACCGGTCCCGTTATAGACCGTTGTGAATCCCGGCGGCAGGTATCCGCCCTGGTCATATGCCCAATGCAGGTGCGCGCCTGGCATCCCTGCGACGCCATGCTTGCGCAGCAACGAGTCGCTGTACTTGTGGTGCTTGCCGTTCCAAATGTTCCTGTACTTGTCCCCGAGCCAGATCAGCTCCCTCGTGGCGGCGAAAAAGTGGTCGTGGATGTAGTCGAAAACGTCCTGCCTCGGGGGCAGGTCCACCGCACGGCCCTCATCGCCGTCGGCCGCGATCATCGCGTGGTACGACAGCGCGCCCGAGTCGGTACGCGAGCCCTCCCGGAAGCCGGAGTACAACGGCAAGCCAGGGAACACGGCGCGGAGGATCCGCATCATGTCCGCCGAGCCGATGCCGCCGCTGCTGCGGGTGCCGACCAGCGACTTCAGCGCCACGGCCCGGACCTCGTCCATGCTCGGGACGCGGGTCGCCAGCGCGGTGACCCGGAACGGCAGGTTGACCGACCCGCCGCCGGCGAACCCGGGCATGATCTCCCGAGGCAGCAGCCGGTGCCGGATCGCCTCCATGAGGCCCTGGCCGTAGTAGTCGACCGAGGCGGCCGGCTGAACAAACTCGCCGTTGGACAGCCACGCCGGGATCGAGTCCGAGGTGGACGTCCCCCGGCCCCAGACCGAGCCACCGGCGTTGAAGAACTGCGCGGCCACGCCGTACCCGTCACCGGTGCGCGGCTTCAGACCCGCCGAGCCGGAGCCTTGCGGGTACTGGCCCTTCGCTGCGGCCTTGGCCCGGCGCCACTCCGCTTCCGCGTTCGCCGGGTCGATGCCGTATTTCAGGGCGTACTGCGCGAACTGCAACTTCTCCAGCTCGTCATAGACATCCTTGAAGCCCTTGGTCTCGTAGACCGTCTTGAGCGTCTCCGGGATGTCGCCGTATGCGCTGATCAGCTCGCGGGCGGCCTTCTTGTCGAGGCCGAGCTTCTCGGCCTCCTTCACCAACGCGGCAATCCGCTCGTTGTGCTTGCGGGTCGTGTCGTCCATCGGCTTGCCTGCGGCGATGTCCGCGAGGAACCGTTCGCGGACCGCGCCGGCTGCGGCTTCCAGCGCATCCCGGTTACGCAGGCCGGCCTGGCTGTTCATGCTCAGCGACGTGCCGTTGGTCTTGATCGCCTGGTCGAGTTCGAGCAGCTTGGACTTGTAGCTCTCCTTCGCCTCGATCGAGTTGACCGTGGCGCTGGTCTCCTGCTCGATCACCGCCCGTAGGGCCTCCGCCCGTTGGATGGCGGTCGCCTGGCTGTTGTTCATCACGTCACGCAGCCGCGTGAGCACCTCGATCTTCGCGGCGTTCGCGTCGTACTGGGCGGCGAGCCTCCGGTAGACGTCGACCGCCGCCGGCCCATGGACGTGGCTGAAGATCTGGTTCAGGGCCGACGAACGGTCCTGCGCCGTGTTCATCGCGTTCTGGGCCTGCGTCGACAGTCCGAGGGCGTCGGCGTTCTTGACGATCGCCTCACGGAGCTGGCGCATCTCCGCGAGCCGGTTGCTGGTGCCCTTGGCGACACCCGGCTCCCAGAAGCGGAGGAACTCCTTCTGCCAGCGGTCGCCCAGCCGGTCGATCTCCTTGTCGAGCGTGCCGAGGACCGCGTCCATGTCCTGCTTGCTGCCGCTGGCGGCGGCGGCGAGCTGGTCGAACCCGATGCCCAGTTTGTCCAGCGCGACGACTGCCCGCTGCATCTCCGGGTTGTTGTCGACGATGCCGCGCAGGGCCTCCTCGGTGCCTGCAGCGGCGTCCCGCCCGTCCTGCGTCAGCCGGCGATACGTCGCGCCCAGCTCGCCGAGGGCTGCCTTCAGCCCGTCGACCTTGGAGTTGTACTCCTCGCTGGCGGCCGAGAGCACTTGGAAGCCGACGGCGGCGCCGGCCACGGCGAGTCCGACGGGTCCGCCGAGGATGCCGATCACGCCGGCGACCGCGTTGCGGGCCACGCCAGCGGCGCCCTTCACCCCGCCCATGACCTTGTTGAGTCGGCCGGTCTGCGTGGCGGCGGTGGCCGTGGCCGTGGTCAGCGCAGTCGTGCTCGCCGCGGCCGCCGCGGTGGCGGCGGCCTGCTGGGTCATCAGGCGACTGGTGACCGCGCTGTTGATCGCGAGCAGACGGGTGCGGACGTTGAGCAGCAGCAGCCCGGTGCTCCACGCCGCCATCAGGCCCACCAGCACTTGCAGGACGGGCATCGGTAGGGCGTTAAGCACCCGCGCGAGCGCGGTAAAGGCGGTCACGACGAGGCTGCCCGTGGGAGCGGCCGCGACGATGAACCGGCCGACGAACTCGACGAGTTGCGAGATCAGCTCGACGACCCGAGGCCCGTTCTCCCGCGCGTAGGCCAAGAACTCTTGGAAGCCC
This sequence comes from Micromonospora sp. RV43, assembly GCF_001029515.1. Taxonomy (NCBI): domain Bacteria; kingdom Bacillati; phylum Actinomycetota; class Actinomycetes; order Micromonosporales; family Micromonosporaceae; genus Micromonospora; species Micromonospora sp. RV43. The sequence goes on from NZ_LEKG01000106.1 coordinate 11,918, forward strand.
TGGTTGTGGTCCAGCGTCGTCGCCCACTGCGCGAACCGGCGGGTCAGGTCTTCCAGTCCCGAGCCGATGTCACCGTTGAACGGCGTCAGCGCGAGGTACAGCCCTGCCACGCCGGTGGCGACGTTGCGTCCCACCCGGTAGAGCCGCTCGAGCGTGGGAACCGTCTCCTTGTCGAGGAACGCGAAGAAGCGGCGCCACGTCGCGTCGGTGGTCGCGAGTTGGGCGGTCTCCTCGAACATGTCGCCGATGGCTCGGGCGACCCGGCCGATGTAGTCCTCGGCCTTGGGCAGGTACGGCAACAGCGTCTCCATGGACCGCTGCACGCCGGGCAGCAGATTGCTGCTGGCGGCGTTGCGCAGCGAGATGACCTCGTCGCGCAGCCCGAACAGGAACTTGGCGAAGTTCTGCGCTTCGGGCGACAACTTCCGCATGGAGTCGTTGAGGTTGTCCAGGGCCTCGCCCCCGGCGACGCCCTGCCGCACCGCGGCCTGCTCCGCTTGGCGGTGCGCGGCCGCGAGGGACCGCTGGGCCTCGGCCATCGAGTGCGCGGCCTGTCGGGCCTGGTTCTGCTGGGCGGCCTGCGCCTCTCCGACCCGCCTCTGCGCGTCGGAGATGCGCCGCTGCCCGTCCACCTGCGCCCGGATGACGCCTTCACGGGCACGCTCCAGCGCCCGCTGGGCGTTGGAGGCACGCTCGTCCGCGTCGGCGATGCGCCGGCGCGCGGCCACAACCTGGTCGGAGCCTTCGACCCCCTTCTTGTTGGCCTCTGCCTGCTCGGCGGCCAGCCGGCGGCCCTCACGCTGGAGGTCCTTGACCTGCTGGATCCGCCGGTCGTAGGTGATCTGCGCCTGCTCGCGCTCGGCCTCCGACGCCCGCGGGTTGGCAAGGACGGCGTCAAGTTCCTTCTTCGCCTTCGCGACGTCGAGGTTCGCCTGCCGCTGGTTGATCGCGTTGCGGTTGACCGCGGAGTCCAGCTCGGCGAGCGCGTTCACCGCGTCGCGGTAGGCCCTGGTCAACCCTTCACGGGCCTCACGGGCGTCGATCTTGGTACGGATGTACGCCCGCTCGGCGTCGTCCTCCCGCTCGACGGCCTGCTTGACCGACTCGGCGGCCTCCCGTCGGGCGTCGCCGACGGCCCGCTCGGCTTCCGCGACGGCCTGGGCGGCGCGACGCGCGGCCTCGGCGTTGTTCGCCCGGGTGTTGGCCAGCGACCGCTCGGCCGACTCGATGGCCTCCATCGAGTTGACCTGCTGAGCGTTCGCCCGCGACAGCGACGCCTGGGACTTCGCCTGGTCGTCGTCGAGCTGCTGCATCGCCTTGACGGCGTCGCCGATGCCGCTGAAACCGAGCGCCATCACGCCGATGCCCGCGGCGGTTGCCGCGGCCGCAGTCCCGATGAACCCGATGGCGCTGGCCGCCGCGGCGGCGGCCGGCACCAGTACGGTGCCCAGAGACACGCCGACGGCGATGAGCTGTTCGAGGCGGGACAGGGAGACCGAGGCCTCCTGGCCCACCCGGCGCACCTCGTCGGCGCCGTTGGAGTTCACCCGGACGGTGATGGCGTTGTCGTCGATGCGCCTGGCGATGCGCTCGATCTCCGAAAGCTCGGTGGCCGCCGCGATCGCGTTGGCGTGCACGTCGATCGTCGGGTTCGCCCGGGCCAGCTCGATCAGCTCGTTCTTGATGAACGAGATCTGCGCCTGGGCCTCCGCCGCGTCGACGTCGATGCCGATGCGGGCGCGGCTCAGGGTGCGCAGCTCGTCCCGGATCGACCTGATCGCGAACTCGGCGTCGGTGGCGTTGACCCCGAGGTCAAGGTTTGGCAGGGACGAGTACGCCTTCTCCAAGCCCTTGCTGATGCGGCCGGCGAAGGTCCGGGTGAACTCTTCCTCGGCGACGCGGATGGCCTCGCGGTTGCGACGCTCCTGGTCCCGCTGGGCCTTGTCGGCGGCCCGCTTCTCTTCCTGGGCGGCCTTGTCCTGGAGCTGGCGCCGTTCCCGCAAGTGCTGCTCGGCGAGACGGGTCTGCTCCCGCCAATACTGTTCGGCCTCACGCTCGCGGCGCTTCGCGTCTTCCCGGTCGGCCCGGGCCAGCTCGGCGCGTTCCCGCTCGGCGGCCTTGACGCGTTCCTTGCGTTCCTGCTCGGCCTGCTTCTCGCGGCGCTTCCGCTCGTCCTCGGCTGCCTTGGCGGCCTCTTCCTCCGCGGCGGTGACCAGCTTCGCCATCGTGGCGTCGAGGCCACGCAGGGTCTGGTCGGCGTTGATCCGCAGCCGCATGGAACCCGCGGTGCGGGAGAGGTCGTCCAGCTGCTCGCGGACTCCGTGCAGGACCGTCATCGCGTCCTGCTCGCTGATGTCGATGCCGACGGTCTGCTCGTTCAGGCCCTTGAGGACCCGGCGCAGCTCGGCGAGCTGCGCCTCGGCGCTGTCGACGTCGACGCCGATCTCAGCGTCGGGGAGGTTGCGGATCGCCTTGCCGATGCCGTCCTGAAGGATCTTGTCGAAGGCGCCGGAGAAGTCCCGGCCGAGGCGTTCGGTGACCGTGTGCGCCTCGGCGAGGAACTTGTCGACCTGCGCGGTGGCCACGTCCAGGTCCAGCTTCAGCCGCTGGTCGCCGGTCTGGGCGCGCAGCGCACGCAGTTCGTCGCGCAGCCGCTCGACGTCGCGCAGCACGTCGCCGGCGTCGATGTCCAGCGGCAGGGGCTTGCTGGCAAGGTCGACCACGCGCTTGCGGGCCTCGGACAGCCGCTGCTCGAACGGCGACACGTCCCCGTCGACCTTCAGCACGGGCAGGGCCTTGGCGACGGCCTGCATGCGCTTCTGGAGGACGTCGGAGAAGTGGCCGGCGTACGACTCGGCGGCCTTGCGTCCACCCGCGCGGGCCTGCTTTTCGGCCTGCTCCGCGCCCTTCTTCGCCCCGTCTTCGAATCCCTCTGGGAGGGCGTCGCCGACGGCCTTGCCGATCTGGTCGGCGATGTCCTTCGCGCCCTTGGCGAGGTGCTTCTCGATGTTTTCGAAGGACGGGATAATTTGGATGAACGCGTTGCCGACCTCGTACACCGCTCACCCCCTGCGCTGGTCCTGGTGCGGGGGTGCCGGGGCTATGGCGCCGGCTGGGAGGCTGTGGTCGCCTTGTGCGGCAGCAGCCGGGCCACGAGGCTGCGGTGCTGAACCTCGCGGTTGCGGCGGCGCAGCCGGTCGACGGCGGTCACGGGCCGCGGCGTCGGGGTGAACCTGCGGGGCGGCACGCCTCGGGAGGCGATCGTCGCGTTGATCAGCTCCCGCGTAAGGTCGACCAGGTCCGACAGCCGCTCGACCTCGGCGGAGTAGTCGGCCATCCGTTGCTGCGGCTTGCGGTTGAGCGCGTCGCGGCGCAGCATTTCGGCCGCCCACTCCTCGTCGTTGCTGATCGCCTCGACGTACGCGGAGTTGCGGGGCAGGTGGTCGATGTAGTCGAGCAGCGCTGCCCACCTGCGGGCTTGCCACTCGGTGCGCAGGTCGACCTTGTAGACCCGGCGCAGGTCAGCTCGGATGGCTCGCCCGTACCTGGAGATCAGGCTGGCGAGCCGGCGGCTTCCCCCGGGGTCGGCAGCCCGTAGTGCTTGGTGTAGGCACCCATCAGCTTGTTGAGCTTCCAGGTCGGCAGGTCCGCGTTGAAGAACTCCTCGCGGTCGTCGGCGGGCAGCACGAGCGACATGAAGTACACCGGGTCCTTCATGGCGATCATGAGCCGCTGCCAGTCGACCTCCTGCGGGTCGGACATCATGTACCGCTTGCCGAGGTGCTGGAAGGTGAACGGCGCCTTCGTGCCCTCGCGCTCCAGGCTGTCCAGGTCGAGGGAGACGTCGGGTCCGGACGCGTTCGGCGTGGTGGTGTCGTCGGTGGTCATGGTGGGGTGGGCTCCTTCGTGCTGATCGGGTCGGTCAGTTGCTGCTGGAGGCGGGCTTGCTCGCGGTCGTCGACGTGCTGCTCTTGGCGTTCGTCGGGGCCTCCTGGACCCAGCCGTCGAACTTGAGCCGCACGGCGTCGGCGGGCGAGTGGGCGGTGCGCCGCTGCTCCTCGCCGGACTCGGGGTGCTTCCGGGTCCAGACCCCGTAGTCGGTGGTGGCCTTGGGCATGGCTGTCTCCTTGCCGGGTGGGTGGGCTGAGGGAGATCGGGGCGGCCCGAGCCCACCCCCAAGGCGGGCCGCCCCGACGTTTCGTGGGCATGAAGAAGGGCCGCAGCGGTGCTGCGGCCCTGGTCATGCGTTGGGTCAGACATCCCAGGAGCTTGGATGTCAAGCGGCGACGGGTTGGGTTCGGTGCGACCAGGCGGTTGCCTGGTCGTAGGAGGTGGCGGTTTTGAGGCAGCCGTGGAGGATGCCGACGAGGCGGTTGCCGACCTGCCGTAGCGCGGCGTTGTGTCCGATTTCGCGGGCGCGGAGCTCGTCGTAGTAGGCGCGGGCTGCGGGGTCGTGCAGGATCGCGGCGCCGGCCTGCGTGTGGAGGGCATCAACGAGCCGGTCGTTGTGCACGATGCGGGCGTGGACCGTCCTGGATTTGCCGGACTGGCGGGTGATGGGGGCGGTGCCGGCGTAGTTCTTGCGGGCTTTGGCGTTGGCGTAGCGGTCTGGGGCGTCGCCGAACTCTGCGAGCACCCGGGCGCCGAGGATCACGCCGATGCCGGGTTGGCTGAGGTAGACCTCAGCGTCCGGGTGCTGGCCAAAATGTGCCTCAACCTGGCTTTCCATTGCCCGGATCTGAGCGTTGAGGGTCTGCAGGATCGCGACGGTGGCGCTGATGGTGGCCGCATAGGCGGCGGTGACGACGTCTGGCTGGCGCAGGTGCGCGGTGCGCAGTGCCCGCTGAATCGTGGCGGCCTTGTCGGCGATCCCCCGGCGGCGGGCGCGCTTGAGAGCCGCGCTGATCTGGGCGAGGGTTAGTTTGGCGGCCTGGTCCGGGGTGGGTGCCTTGGCCAGCAGTTCGAGGGTGTCGGCGCCTGTCAGTTTCAGGGGCTGGTAGGCATCCAGCGCGGCGGGGAAATACTCCCGCAGCGCTGCGCGTAGCCGCAGCATGTGCCGGGTGCGTTCCCAGATCAGCGTCTGGTGCGCGCGGGCCACCACCTTGACCGCCTCGGCGAGATCGGAATCGGCAGCGACCGGACGCAGCTGATGACGGCGGGTCCGCACCATGTCCGCCAAGGCATGCGCGTCGCCTTTGTCGCTCTTGGCCCCCGACAGTGACACCAACTCCCGATGCCGCGCGGCCTGCTTCGGGTTCACCCCGAACACCTGGTAGCCGGCCGCAACCAGCGCCCGCACCCACGGCCCGCGATCGGTCTCGATGCACACCACTACTTGAGCAGGCTCGGCGTCCTCAGGCAGGAACTTCGCGACCAGTTCGTGGAAGCGGGCCATCCCGTCCACACCTTCGGGCAGCCGCGCGGTGCGCATCACCCGCCCGTCCTGGTCCTGCACCTCCACATCGTGATGATCTTCCGCCCAGTCGTCACCGACGAACAGCACAACGCCTCCCGTCCTGCCGAGAACCCGTTGGCAGCCCTCGGGAGAACCAGCGCCCTAATGGACCAGTGCTCATGCCAACCAGGCAGGCACGACATCCCATCAGCCGTTCATCTCCCGACCACGGGCAAGGGCACGGTCTGACCCTAGGACTCACTGGTCCAGGGGGTGGGAGTGCTCACTCGCCCGCGGCTACCGAACGTCGAGTCTGCCTCCCGGCCGACCCGACGCCTCCCATTAGGGGGTGGCCTGCGTGATTCCCATCCGGGCGAGAAGCGCGAGCCAGCCGGGCCCCGCGAAGATCCACTTGTGGCTGTAGCCGAGCGTGGACGACTCGAAGCCGGTGAAGGTGAAACCGTAAGAAATCGGGTCGTCGCCCTCGCCGAAGGACTGCTCGCCGAAGTCGGTGATGCGGGCGTTCGGCATGTACCTGGCGATGTAGATCTCGCCGTCCGACGATTCGTCGACGAAGAGGCCCAGCACGTGGTAGTACCGGGGGTTCGGCAGCGTCGGCTTCTCGATGCTCAGCTCACCGGTGACGGCCTTCGCCTTCATGTTGGCGATGTCGGCGCCGGTGTACATGCCGATGGTGAGCAGCTTCGTTTCCAGCGCGGTGCAGGACATGGTCACCGTGTCGTTGGTGACGTCCTCCCGGATGGGCTCGGTCGACCCGAAGGCACGCACCTGCGAGGACTCGGTCTCGCGGCCGTAGCTGGAACCGTCGGTGCTGGTCCAGCCGAGGTCCTCGTAGCCGGTCGGCAGCGGCGCGAGGTCGGCCGTGGCGCCGGTGGTCAGGTCGACGATGGGGTTGGCGGTGGATTCGGCGATGAAGACGGATCCGTCTCGCGCCTTCCTCACCAGTTCCTGCTTCTTGTCGCGAAGCGCGGCGTAGGACACGACGACCCCTTTCTAGGTCGAGGCATGGGAAAAGCCCCGACAGGCGGGGCCAGCGGGGAGATGGGTGGGCTTGGGGGTCGGTGCGCTATCCGGCCGCGCGGTAGCGGCGCGAGACGACCCGGTACGTGGCGCCGAACCGGCGGATGCCGGGCCCCCAGGGCAGTTCGATGGGGCTGACCTGGCAGGTGATGGAGTCGAGGACGGCCGGGCCGGCGCGGTGCTTGCGGCCGGTGAGCCACTGCCGGACGCGTTCGGCCAGCTCTTCGCCGCCTCGATAGGTGGTGTGGAAGACGTCGACCTCGACCGTTGCCCAGTCGTGCAGGAGGTCGCTGTTGCCGCCGAGCCGCCGCACGCGGATGAACGGCGTGGCGGCCACCAGGCCTTCGGGGGTCTCGATGCCGGCGTGCTCGGGCCCGCCGGCGAGCCCTTCAACGACGACGAGCAGGGCGGCTTGGACGTCAGGGAACCGGTCCCAGGGCTGCGTCACCGGTACCGCCTACGCATCCGTGCGCGGCGCTTACGCGACCGCGGCTGGTGCCGCGCGTCGAAGCCCGAGCCCAGCGACTCGGCCGTGCGGTGCAGCACCAGGAAGCCTCGGGCGGTGCCGTCGCCGGCCTTGTGGGTCGCGCCGACCTCGATGAGCTTCGCCTTGGGCGATAGGTTCGCCAGGTGCACGCCGCGGCGGGCCATCGGCGGGTCGCCGACGTCGGTGACCAGCACGTCGATGAGTACGAACTGGTCGGCGTAGTGCTCGTGGTCTTCGTTGTCCGTCTCCGCGCTGCGCGGAGCGATGCGCTCGGCGAACCGTTTGCCCACTTCGGCGACCTCGCGGCACACCCGGTGGACTTCGGGGCCGACGGCCATCCGGGCGATCTCCGACCGGTTGAGGTCGAAGCGCTTCAAGCGCGCGCGCATCCGGCTCACCCCCTCACCCGGTGATGAGGCGCAGCACGATCACGACGCCGGACGCCCCCCAGTCCCGGGGCTTCCCGTCGACCTCGTAGAGGTCCCCGCGGACGAGGACCTTGTCGTTGGCGCGAACGTCGGTGCCGGCCGGCGCGTACACCGTCCCGTCGGCCGTGACCTGGTTGGCGCCGTTGAGGTTCTCCACGCTCGGGCCCGGGGCGAACATGCAGCCGGGAACGGGCATCCGCAGAGGCTCACCCGGCAGTGGGTCGCCGAACCGGTCCTTGCCGGGCGGCCGGACGATGATGACCGTCTCGACGTTGCCGCCCGACGTCACAGCCGATCACCGAAGCGTCGGTCGTCGCGCAGCCATCCACTCATCAGCGGCCCGGCGCCAGCGCGGATCGTTCCGAACGCCGTGGCGGCCGCGGCCGCCGCTGCGGTCGTGTTCGGGTTGAGCATGGCCAGCTCCGCGTCGGTGAAGACGAGCAGGCCGGCGGCCGCGCTGATGTCGAACGTCCTGGAGAACGGGCCGACGGTTTCGGCGCGTAGGCCGCCGGGGTTCCGCAAGACGCGCAGCACCATGTTGATGACGGCGTGGCCCAACGTGTCGGCGTCGAGCTGGCCGGCGGCGAGCCGTTCGGCGAACCGCGGCACGCTGGTGCGGACCATGTGCGAGGCGCGGCGCAGCAGCTCCTTGGTCAGCCCCTGCTCGGCGTCGGTCAGCGGGCGGAACATCTCCACGACCTCGCCGACGGTGGCCAGCGGGGGCGGGCCGCCAATCGGCCGGGCTCGGACGTAGTAGGACTCGGAGGCCGTGACGGTGCCGCGTGCGGTGAAGCGTGCCTCCCAGACACCCGGGCTGGACGGCAGGAGAGTGACCAGGTACGCGCCTGGGGTGCCGGCGGACTCCGGTACGGGCGCGTCGTTCTGCACGAGCTCGCCGGCCGGGCTGATCCAGCAGACGGTGACGACCGCTCCCGGGGTGGTCGTGAAGGTCAACTCCAGCGCGTCGCCGACGGTCACCAGGCTCATGCCGACCTCCTCACGCTCGCCGCCGCGGTGCTGGCGGTGACCTTCACCGGAGGTTCCTGAGCGGTGATCTGGTGCTCGGGCACGCGGGCCGCGACCGCGTGTGGGCCGGCGTGGACCTGCCCGGTCGTCGGGACGACCGGAACGGCGGTGAGGTGGATCGCTGCCGGGTTGAGAACGACCGTGACCGCGACGGCCTCAGCGCGTACCGGCACGGCGACCAGGTGGAGCACGGCCGGGGCCAGGTTGACCGTTACCGGCTGCGGCCGCGCCTCGACCGGCAGCGCGGTCAGGGTGAGGGTCGCTGGCCGCAGCGTGACCTCGGCTGGGCCGGGCTCCGGCGTGACCGGCGGTGCGGACAGGTTCAGGCGGGCCGGGGTCAGCGTCACCACTGCGGCCGGCGTGCCTGTTGTTACCGGCGGCGCGGTCAGGGCGATCACGGCCGGTGTCAGGGTGACGGTCACCGGGCGCGGCGCGGGGCCGACGGGTGGGGCGGTCAACGCGATCGCGGCCGGGGCAAGCGCCACGGTGATCGGCCCGGGAGCCGGGCTGACCGGCGGCGCGGTCAGGGCGATGCTGGCCGGGGCCAGGGCGACAGTCACCCGGCCCGGGGCCGGCGACACCGGCGGGGCAGTCAGCGCCAGCCCGGCCGGGGCCAGGGTGACCGTCACCGACCCCGGGGCTGGCGTTACCGGCCGGGCCGTGAGGGCGATCGCGGCGGGAACGAGCGCAACGGTGACCGGCTGCGGTACGGGGGCGACCGGCGGCGCGGACATGGTCAGCGTTGCTGGCGTGAGCGCGACGGTGAGAGGTTGCGGGATCGGCGTGACCGGCGGGGCCGTCAGCGTGAGGGCGGCCGGGGTCAGGGTGAGCGTCGCCTGGGTGACGGCAGGCTTGATCTCAATCAGACCCGCGATCATCGACGAGGCGGCCGCGTTGGCCACCGTCACCGCTTCGCCGCCGTAGCTACCGCCGACGGCGACGAGCCGGCGAGCGTTGGCCACGGCGATGTTCGCGTTGGTGGTGGGCCGCGACGTGACGGTGTCCGTCGACTCGGTGTACGCGGCGTTCCAGGCCAGGCCGGTAGGGGCCGCGCTGCCAGCGGCGACTCGGGCGTGAGCGAAACCGTGCAGGGCGGCGCCCGCCGCGATCCCGGCCAGCGTGGGCAGCGCCGCCGAGGTGGCCGCTGCGGCTGTGACCACCGAGGCCTGGCCGATCGGTGAGACTGGGTCGGCACCTCGGTACGCGGCCATCTCCCAGCCGCCGGTCATCGCGCCGCTGTTGGTGATGGTCGGCGCGGCGTCGCCGGCTTGCAGCAGCCGGTACCAGGCGTAGATCCGCGAGTTCGCGCCCTCGTTGACGGGGTTGGTGATGCCGGGCACTGGGCTCCACCCGACAGGGGTGGACATGGTCAGGGTGGTGGCTGACACGTGGCCGACTAGGACCGCGACGTCGCCTGCCGCCCAGCCGGCCGGCAGGGCGGTGGCGAACGCCGTGCTGGTGGTTGCCGCGCTCGTGCCCGACGACGCAGCGACGAACGAGACAGCCACGGCGGCCTCCGCCGGTTAGCTCGCGCGCAGCAGGTCGGCGATGCTCACGTTGAGCCCGCCGTCCATCGGCTGCGGGAAGTTGGTCGTGAAGACGATTAGGACGTCGCGTGCGGAGTCGTTTGCGCCCGAGCCGTCGATCAGCGCGACGCCCTGGGCGGTGACGCCGGGAGCTGCCGCGTAGGTGAGGTTCGCGTAGTCCAGCGAGGCGCGGTCGGCGTCGTCGTCTTCGGCGACCGAGCCGCCGGCGAGCGACAGGCGCTCGCCGTGGATGTTGACGCTGGCAACGGCGTCCAGGTCCGCGACGGTGTTGATGTCGGGGTTGTTGACGCCCGTCTGGGTTCCGGTGAACACGATCATCTGGGCGTTCGCGCCGAGGCTGGCGAGCAGGGCGGCCAGCGCCCGGTACTTGCCCCGGTTGGTGACGGTCTCTGCCATGGGTCTCTCCGCGGAGCGCGTGCGGCCTCACCGGCTCGCTGGGTGGAGACCACCCGGGCCCGCACGGTGGCGGGCCCGGGTGGCGGGATCTCACTTGCCGTCGGCCTCGATCACGCCGGCCTGCTCGCAGGCGGCGATGATCTCGTCGCGGCTGGCGTCGGCCTCGACCTCGACGCCCTGCGTCGCGGCGAACGCGGCCCACGCGTCGACGCCGGAGCCCCGCCCGGACCGGCGGGGTGCCGGAATCTGGGCGGGCTTGTCGCCGTCGGCCGCGCTGTCGCCCGCGTCGCCCGCGTCGGCGTCGTCGCCGGCGAGGGCTTGGATCTCCTCGGGAGTCATCTCGTACTCCTGGGCGGCCTGGCTCGGCGGGTCTCCCGGGGCCTGCGCCTCCGGGGTCCGGGCCGTGGTGCCGGACTCGACGCGGGTGGGCGGCGCGCCGCCCTCCCACGCTTTCGGGTTGGTGATGAGGGCGGCGACGTCCGCCGGCACCTCGTCCTCCGGCCCGAACCGGCGCCCACCGACGTGGACGTAGCTGGCCAGCCGTGGCCCGGACGAGCCGCGGCGGGGCCGCGCCGAGGCGAGGGCGGACGGCTCGTCGCCGTCCGCCCACACCTTCGGGTTGGTGATCTTCTCGGCGACCTCGGGAGGCACGTCGTCCTCCGGGCCGTACCGCTTGCCGTCGACGTGCACGTACGTGGCGAGGCGGCGGGACTTGTCGGTCACGGCACCTCCTACAGGACGTCCGCGACCATGAGCCGCTTCGGGAAGTCGATCAGCGGCATGGCGGTGGCGCCGACCTTGGTCCACGTCCTGACGGGATCGCCTTCCTTGAGCACGACGCCGACCAGGCCGGGGAGCTGCTCGAACTCCAGGGACGGGTTCTGGCTCTGGGTCAGCTCCAGGGCCTCGGCGGTGATGCCCCAGACGGTCCGGCCGAGCGGCGCGGACTCCGGCGGCAGGAAGATGACCTTGTCCTCGGCGATGACGCGGGTGTCGACGCCGTCCACGGACAGGCGGGTGTCGTACTCGACCAGCTGCGGCAGGCGGTGGGCCTTCAGCACCTGGTTGAGCTGGTCCTCGGTGACCATGGACGGAACGCCGGCGAGGCTGCCGACCAGCCGGCGGATCTCCTCGGACAGCAGCATGTTGCTGATGACCGTGCTGGAGGTCTGCATGTAGGCGGGCCGGAAGCCGTTGGCGTCGACGTAGTCCTTCACCCAGGCGGTGAGGTCGGTCAGCGGGCTGGAGTTGGCGTGGTTGGACCACAGCACGCCCGCGGCCTTGTTGTGGCCGACCGGCATGCCGAAGTCGGCCTCCAGGTACTGCTTGCCCTCGCCCTGGAGCCGGAAGACCCAGTCGGAGAGCACGTCTCCGCGGGCCAATTCGAGGCGGTTGTGGACGTAGCGGGCGATGTTCGCGCCGTCGTTGTAGATCGCCGTCACGTAGGCGTCGTAGTTGTTGCCGCCCGTCCGGGAGCGCTCCAGCTTGAGGCGCTCCTCCTCCATGATCGGCAGCTTGAGGCCGACTGGAGGGATGCGGATGGCCGACCGACGCCACGCATCGCGCTGGCCGACTTCGGTTTCAGCGTCGAACGCGCGGAACTTGGCGACCCGGTTGGTCTGCTCCATCTGCGTGATCGCCGCTTCGATGTCGGCGATGTAGACGTTCGGGAGCCACCGGTCCAGCGTCAGGAACGCGGGAGCGGGAACCTCGCGCACGTAACCGGTCAGGACGGCCGGCTCGACGTAGTCGTCAACGATCATGATTCAGCCCTCCCTCAGTCCTCGAACCGGAACTTCGCGCCCAGCACGCGGCGGGCGTTCTCGTCGAACCCGCTGGCGGCGGGCAGCCGGCTGACACGGATGACGCCGCGCCAGTGCAGCGGGGCGCCGATGTTGGCGGTCTTGACCGCCTTGCTGGTGAGCAGGAAGCCGTCGGGCACGTCCAGGCCGCTGGCGGAGGTCGAGCCGCCGCCCGTGGTGGTCGCGACGTTGACCGCCGGCGTGGTGCCGCCGGTCAGGCCGGCGCCGGAGGCGGTCATCTGCGCCACGTTCTGGCCGGCGAACTGGCCGCGGAACGCCACGACGTACGGGGTGGCGGGGCCGGGGCCGCCGCTGACCGCGATGTCGGTGGCGTTGATGCCGGGCAGCGCCGCGAGGGCGGCCCGGACCGCGTCGGCGGTCGCGTTGAACGGGATCCCGGCGGTCGTCTCACCGTTGAAGGTGAGGGTCCAGGTGCCGCCGGTCGGGCCGCCGGTGATGGTGACCGTCTGGCTCTCCGAGGTGCTGCCGGCGTACGGGCCGTGCATGCCGGCACCCGCGCCGGAGGTGATCCGGGCGACCACGATGCCGGAGGGGATGTAGCCCTTCGGGTAGTGGATGGCGGGCGTGAACGAGGGCAGGTACAGGGTCATTCCCTGCGTGACGTCGGTCCCGTCGCGGCTACCGAGCCACGACTGGTCCTCGACGAAGAACTCCGTCGTGCGGAGCGAGATGTCCATGGTGGACGTCGTCCTTTCGAGTGCTGGGTGTCCCAGCGGGAGCAGGCCCGTTAGGGCTGCTTGGCGGTGCCGAACCGCTGCTGGGCGAGGAGCCGGCCGGCCTCCAGGCCGCTCGGCTTGGCGCTGCTGGTCCGGCCCTGGCCCATGTCGACCCGCTGGCCGGTGGCGCCCGTGGCGGGCGGAGCGGCGGCGGGTGCGCCCGTGGCGGGCGCTGCGGTGGTGGGGGCGGTTTCCTGCGCGGGCGGCGTGCCCTGCGCAGCTGGGGCGGGGAGCAGCGCGACGAACTGGGACACCTTGTCGGCGTCCACCTGGTGCTTGTCGGTCAGGAACTGACCGAGGTTGAGGTGCGTGAGCAGACCGTCGACCTGTTCCTTGGTCATCCGGTCACCGATGGCCATGCGCAGGTTCGCGTCGGCGAGCTGGAGCCCGAACTCCGCCTGCGCAGCGGTGCGACCGCGCTGCTCGGCTGCGGTCAGCTCCGCCTGGTAGGTCTGCTGGCTGGCCGCGGCCTGGGCGCGAAGCTCGTCGAGTTCGCCGGGCTTCAGGCCGAGGGCGCTGAGCTGCCTGCCCTCGTGCTTGCGGGACTGGGCCTGCCAGTACGCCACCTGGTCTTCCAGGGGCAGCTCGCGCCACGGCGTGCTGGGCGACTTCGAGGCGTCGGGCTGCGGCGGGGCGGCGGGCTGGTTCGTCGGCGGGAACACCTGCGCGGGCGTGGGC
>NZ_LEKG01000107.1:0-25351 GCF_001029515.1 Micromonospora sp. RV43
GAGCAGCGGCCGTCGTCCCGCCGGCCGCTGCTCCGCCTCCGGCCGTGCCGCCCCTTGCTGGTGCTGGTGCGCCGGGCCGGGACGAGCGGCTGATGGAGACCGACGAGCCGGCCACGGTGCCGATGCGGGCCGCCTCGGTCCTGGGACGGCGACTGCCCACCGTGCCGCCGCGCCGCCGAGCGGCGGACAGCGACGTCCCGAGCCGGACCACTTCCGGCGCCGAGGCGGATACGGACGCCCTCGACGGCTGGCTCACCGACCTGCGCCGCCGCCCGGACGAGCCGGACCCCTTCGCCGCCGCCCCGGCTGCACCCGCCGACGAGCCACCTGCCGCCGCCGCTCCGCCGCCGGTGCGCTCCTTCTTCGAACCCTCGTCCGGTGGCCGCTCGGCCCGGCGCCCGTCGCCGCTGGACCCGTCGCGCCGGGCCGGCGACCGGGCCACCCCACCGACCCGGTTCGCCGGCGGGCAGCCGTTCCCGCGCCGACGGCCGCTGAACGAGCCGGTACGCGAGGGTCCGACCCACGCGTTCGCGGCGCGGCCGGACGAGCCGCCAGTGCCCCGGCCGGACGAGGCGACGCAGGCGTTCCGGCCGACCCGCCCGCCCGAGGACGCCACCGAGGCGCTGCCCCGCCGTCACGCCGGACCGGCAGACGCCGGAACGGCTGCGGCGACGCACGCCGGACCGGCCGTGGCAGCCCACGCCGGACCGGCCACTGCTGACGGATGGAGGGCCGCGGCGGGCGGCACCGAGGACGAGACCACGCGGTGGGAGACGATCGACGAGCCGGCGGAGGAACTGCCTCCGTCGATCGCCGAACCGGTCTCCGCGCCGCCCGCGCCGCGCCGCGACTTCACACCCATCGTCATCGAGGGCACCGTCATCGAGGCCCGCGACCTGACCGAGCCCGCGCCGCTCTGGTCCGCGCAGCCGGCCGGTCCGGTACGCGTGGAACCGGCCGAGGGCGCGGCCACGCCGTGGGCCGGAACCACCGACCCGACGATGCCGCTCTCCGTGGACCCGCCGGTCGCAGACGACACGGTGAACCTCACCGAGCCGACGCCGGCCCGTACCGGGGCCACCGCCGCGACGGACCGGAGTACGCCACCCGACGAGCCGACCGTGTCGCTCGCGTCGGAGTCCGAGCCCACGACGTCGCTGTTCGAGCCGCCGACCCCGGCAGGCGAGGCCACCGCGCCGCTGTTCGTGTCGTCGTCGGCGTCGTCGGCCGAGCCGACGGTCTCGCTGTTCGATCGGGTTTCGACCGAGTCGACCGCGCCGCTGGCCGGTCCGGATGGGGCCGAGCCGACGGTCTCGCTGTTCGATCCGGCCCCGACCGAGCAGACCGCCCCGCTGTTCGACCGGGCACCGGCGGAGCCGACCGTGTCGTTGTTCGATCCGGTGCCGTCCGAGTCGACGACGTCGCTGTCGGACCCCGCGCCGGACGACCCCACTGCGCCACTGACCAGCCCGCCGGCTGAGCCGACCGCGTCGCTGTCCGACCCCGTGCCGGCGGAACAGCCGACCGTGTCCCTCGTCGAGCCGGCGACCGGCGACGAACCGGTCACCACGTCGCTGTTCGCGCCCGGTGAGCCGACCGTGGCGCTGTCCACGCAGGCGCCGGACACGGCGGGGCCCGCGGCCTCCGAAACGACTGACGATCAGCCGTCAGGCGACGAGTCGGCCGCCGAGTTCGTACCGGCGAACGACGTCGAGGAGGACCTGCTGGCCGCCGCGGGCAGCGGCAGCACCGACGGCTTCCTCACCACCCTGCTGCTGGCCCGGGTGCTGCTGCCGGTCGCGCCCGACTCGGCCACCGGCAGCCGGCCGGGTGACCCCGGCTTCGTCTGGCACGCCGACCAGGTCGACGGTGGGAGGTGCGTCTCGGTCTACACCTCGCCGGAACGCCTGGCCGAGCACACCGAGGGCCAGATCGAGACGGTACGGGTCAAGTTCGTCCAGCTCATCCGCAGGTGGCCGGACGTGGCGTGGTCGTTCCGGGTCAACCCGGGCAGCCCGGTCGGCGCGACGTACCCGGGGGAGCAGGTCCTCGCGCTCGCCAACTGGGCGGCCGAGGTGGGCCTCGGCGACGACCCGGAGCCGGCCGCCGCGCCGCAGCCGGCGGAGCGGCAGCGTCCGGAGGCGCCCACGGCCACTGCGGACCGGCCGGTGACCATGCAGAAGGCGATCGCGGCGAGCCAGCTCGCGTACTACCTGGAGCGTGGCTACGACCGGGTCTCCGGATTCGTGCACCGGGCCGGGGAACTGGCACACCTGCGTACCCCGGCGGAGCTGTACCGCGCGCTCGGCCTCGGCCACCCCGGTTCGCCGTTCTCCCCGGACGACGACGAGATCTACCTGCTGCGCTGGCCCGCCTACCGGCCGAGCCTCTACCGGATCCCGTACGGCGGCCCGAACGAGGCGGCGATGCGGGCGATGGAGGGCTGGGTGATCGAGCGGTCCCCGTTCCGCGGCAACGGCTTCGCGCCGGGGGAGAGCAGCGACGTGATCGCCGAGTTCAAGGTGGACAGCGCCCGGCTCCCCCACGGCGCCGAGCTGTGGCGGGTCGGCGCGGACGGTGACAGCAGGCTGGTCGCGGTCCTGGACACCGACGAGCTGCTGTGGCGGAAGGCGGGCGAGGCGTGAGCCGGGACGGCTACGTGGCCCGCTGGCGGGGGCGGGAGTACCAGGCCAGCCCCGACGGCGACGACATCCGTCTGTACCAGCCCGGCCCGGACGAGGGATTCACCGAGGTGCGCCCCGGCCGGTACGTCCGGGTGGTGCCGGCCGCCGAGGTCGACGATCTGGCGTACGTGCGGACCACCTGCACCTGGCAGGGCCAGCCGTTCATCGTGCTGGCCGAGCACGAGGGCTGGCTGCGGCTGGAGTACACCGGCGGGCGCTGGCCGGTGGCCGAGGCGATGGGGCTGGAGGCGTTCGACTTCGGCGTCTATCAGGGCTGGGCGCCGGCGGCCGAGGTGGCCGACCTGGGCGAGCAGCGGGTCTGAGTCAGGACTTCGCCCAGCGCAGGATCTCGCCGAGCACCACGTCCCGGGCCTCCACGTGCGGGAAGTGGCCCACGTCGTCGAGCAGCCGCCACTCGTACGGGGCGGTGACGTAGCGGCCGGAGCCCTGGGCGGTACGGGGGAGCGAGGCCCGGTCGAGCGCGCCGTGCAGTTGCAGGGTCGGCGTGACCAGCGGCTTCTGCATCAGCTTCACGAAGCGGTAGCCGTGCAGCCGCAGCACGGAGCGGAACGCCCAGCGGTAGCCCTCCATCGCGCAGAACGCGGCCTGCGGGATCTGCATCGCCACCCGGCAGCAGTGGGCGTAGTCGGCGAAGTCCGGGCCGGACACCCAGCGCGGGCCACCCCACCGGCGCAGGATCTCCTCCACCTCGGCGGCACCGTCGCGGGCCAGTACGTGCTCGTAGCGGGGGAGCTGGAACTTCAGCGTCGCGGTGGCCGAGGTGAACTGGCCGCGCGGGTCGGCGAAGATGGCCGCCCGCAGCCGCAGCGGATGCGGCGCGCCGAGCACCACGAGCCGCCGGACCAGGGTCGGGTGGAAGGAGGCGGCGGTCCAGCCGATGAGCCCGCCCGCGCCGGTGCCGACCACGGTGGCCGACCGCTCACCGAGTGCCCGGATCAGGCCGGCGACGTCGGCGGCGAGCGTGTAGCCGTCGTACCCCCGGGGTGGCTTGTCGCTCGCACCGTAACCGCGCAGGTCGACAGCGACCGCGCGGAAGCCCGCGTCGGCGACCGCCGGCAGCATCTCGCGCCAGGCGTACCAGTATTCGGGGAAGCCGTGCAGGAAGAGCACCATCGGGCCGGTGCCCGCCTCGACGACGTGGAACCGGCTGCCGTTGGCGCCGACGAACCGGTGCGTCCACGGCCCTTCGGGCAGGACGCAGGACTCGTCGACGGGTCCGCCGCGCTGGTCGGTCATGGGGCACAGCCTAGGGCCGCCGGTCACCCACCGGCCCCGCAGGTGACCAGGATCAGGGATTTCTCCGGGCGGTCACCCGGAACCGCATCCCCGGCCGTCCACCGGGTGCGTGAGGGCATCGATACTGCCTGTCACTCCTCGATGATCCGCATCGGGATGCCGGGTCCGCAGTCGACGGAGCGGTCCCGCGCGGTGAGCCGCAGCGTGACCAGGTCGCCCTTGCGCAGCTCGCCGGCGTTCGGGCCGTACACCGCGTACTCCGTGCCGTTCTCGTCCATCAGCCCGTAGCACGGCCCGGGACCGCCCCGGGTGATCCAGCCGGCGACGACGCCCGTGGGCCGGTTGTCAGTCGGTCTCTTCGGCGGGCCGGCGGGCCGGCGCAGCGTCGGCAGGTCGGTGGCGGACAGCGGCGTGGGGCGGCCGGAGGGCGAGGCGGGGCCGCTCGCGGCCGGCTGGTGGTCGTCGGACACGGATCCTCCGTCTCGGCCGCGCCGGCGATCAGCGCCATCGCGGAGCGGCCGGCAGCGTGGTGCGGGTGTCGAACGGATGGGACGCGGGTGGGGTACGCCGGGTTCCCCGGAAAGGGCGATGCCCGGGCGGGTGAACCGCCCGGGCATCGCGTGGTGCGTCGATCAGTGGATCAGGAGAAGCGGACCTTCACCGAGGTGCCGTTCTGCTCCAGAACCTTGATCTTGGTGCCGGTGGCCGGGAGCTTGACGCCGTGGTTCGGCAGCTCCGGGTACCAGTACTGCTTGGTGTCGTCGAACAGCGGCTGCGCCGCCTGGCCGCGGATGTACTGCGGCTGGCTGTTGAGGTGCAGCGTGAACGAGTCGGCCTTCTTCAGGCTGAACGGCGCGTCGTAGACCTGGACGCGGGCCCGCCAGGGCTGCCCGGTCAGGTTGTAGATCGGCCGCGGGTGCGCGTCGATGATCATGTTCCGACCCTCACCCGGGTGCGCGAACGTGTCGTTGTCCGCGAACCGGAGGTTCCAGTAGGAGATCAGCAGACCCTCCTGGTACGCGTAGTGGTCCACGTAGTCCGGGCGGGTGTTCGCGTAGCCGAAGAAGTACGGGCCGGTCTTGAGGTACTTGTCGTACGAGACGTACGACCGGTTGCCGGCGATGTAGTAGTTGTCGAACTTACGGGTGTAGGTCTCCTCGACGATGCTGAAGCCGCTGAGGGTCCAGCCGTTCGCACCGGCCTCGGCGCCGTCGGTGAGCACCGTCTGGCCGTCGGCGGTCACGGTGATCGCGTCACCGTAGAAGCCGCCCTCGGAGACACCGCCGTCCGTCTGGTAGCGGAGCCGGAACTGCACGACGTTGCCGGCGACCGCGTCCATCGGGATGTTGACGTCGACCCACTGGTCGTTGCTGGAGCCGTCCAGGGCGTAGCGCCCGGGGGAGATCTCCTTCAGCGGGGTGCCGTTGGCCGTACCGGCCAGCGAGGTCCAGGTCTGGCCACCGTCGGTGGACGCCTCGAAGAACAGGTAGTCGTAGTCCGCCTCGATGCTGTAGCGACCCTTCATCGACAGCGCGGCGCTGGTCTTCCCGGTGAGGTCGACAGTGCGCGTCATCGTGTTGTTCAGGTCGTCGTCGTTGCCCGAGAAGAACTGCTTCGTACCCTCGAACGGCTTGCCGTTCTGGAACGTGTACTCCCGCTGCGGCAGCACCACCACGGCGGCCTGGGCCTTGTTGGAGTTGTACTCCTGCGGGCCCAGCTCCAGGGTGCGCTTCTGCCCGGCCACGACGACCTCGTAGTCGAGCCAGCCGAGCTGGAGCTTGTTCCAGGCGCCGAGGTCGCCACCGCGCTCGCCGATGCCGCCGTCGTTCTTGGCGCCGAGCCGGCTCTGGGCCATCAGGGTCCAGTGCTCGTTGTTGTTGTCCCCGCCGCTGACCACGTTGTAGTCGTCCGGCAGACCGAGGTCGTGGCCGTACTCGTGGTAGAAGACGCTCCGGCCACCGTTCTCCGGCTGGATGGTGTAGTCACCGATCCAGACGCCGGTGTTGCCGATCTGGGTGCCGCCGGCCGGGAAGTTCTCCGGGCCGGTGTTGCCCTGGTCGCTGGCGAAGGCGTACCACCGGTGGCTCCAGATGGCGTCCTCACCCTGGTACGGGTCACCGTCGGCCTGGTCGCCGCCGGCGTGGACGATCTGGAAGTGGTCGATGTAGCCGTCCGGCTCGTTGAAGTTGCCGTCGCCGTCGAAGTCGTACCGGTCCCACTCGTCCATCGCCTTGACGTCCGCGGCGATCTCCGCGTCGGAGCGGCCCTGCGCCTTCTGGTCGGCGACCCACTGGTTGGCGGCGTCGCGGACCAGCGCCCAGGTGTTGGTGCAGACGTTCGAGGCGCACGGGTAGCCGTCGGAACGGCCGTAGCGGGCCTCGTTGTACCGCACCCTCACCCAGTTGGTGACCTCGCCGTCGACGCTGTACCGACCCGAGGACTGGGCCTCGTAGTACTGCTTCACCGACTCGTCACCGGGGGCGGTGCCGAAGTACAGCTTCCGGAAGTGGTCGGCGCTGTAGTCGGCCTGCCACACGGTGGAGTTGTCCACCGCCCGGTTGGGCTCCGGGATCTGGTTGACGCGCGGACCGTCGAACCGGGACGGGCCCGGGGTGTCCGGGTCGGTGTCCTGGTCCGGGTAGTTCGGGTGCCGCTCGTCGCCGAACTCCGCGAGGATGACGAAGATCTTGTCGGTCCGCTCGCGGGAGAGTTCGACGTACTGGTCCTTGGTCGGACCCTTGCCGGCCTTGGTGCTCTTGGCGGACCTGCCCGCCGCGGCACCTTCGGCAGCCCGCTCGCCGACCTTGACGACCGTGCTGCCGTTGATCTTCTGGGCCTTCGCCCTGCCGGACAGGACCTCGCTGAGGCCCTCCTGGCGCAGCGCGCGCCGCTTCTCCTCGAGCGGGTTGGGCAGGTCGTGCTCAGCCTGCGCAGGCTCGGCCACCGACGGGGCGGCGGCCGGCAACTTCGGCGTCGGCGCGGCGCTGGCGGACGTGCCTGCCACCAGTCCCGTCGCGGTCAGCGAAAGCCCGAGCAGACCCACTGCGACTTTGCGCACGTGGTACCTCCGGTGTGAGGGAACCGGCCCAACTGGGGGTACGGGCCGGTGGAACGTCCCACTAGTGGGACCAAGGGTGAACATAGACACTGCTGCGACTGGTGGGAAGATGTGTGCGTCGATTTGTAGCAACTTTTTGTTGGGGATGCTTTTCACCGTCACACGCCTGCCTGTCACCGAGCCGTTGACCAGCAGCGATGCCTGGATCATGGATTGCAGTGACAGTCATGGATTAAGCGGTAACGCGGAAGGGTCGGGAGCGCTCGCGCTCCCGACCCTTCCCCCATCGAGCCTGTTCAGCTCATTTTTCGGTCATTCCGGTTCCGGTTTGAACGTGCGGTTCAGCTCCGCGGCGGAACCACGTACACAGTGGCGTACGAGTTGTCCTTGGCGGCCCGCTTGATGATGATCGAGACGCCGTACTGGACGCCCGCGTCACCCGGGTTGCCGGTGCCGAGCACGATCGCCCCGCCACCCAGCGTCGAACCGTAGTAGTCCGTCGCCGGGGTGCCGTCCGGGTTCACCACCCGGGTCGTGTACTGCTGGTTGCCCCGCGACGGGACGACCACCGAGGCGTCGTTGTCCCGCGCGTACGCGGCGCCGTCACGGATCTCGATGCCCGGGTACCAGCCCTTGGCGTCGGTGAAGCCGCGCACCGGAGCCTGCGGGCCGAACTTCGTGCAGTACTCGCTGTACGGCTCGTCCGCCGCCTCCAGGCACTCCTTGAACGGGTACGTCGGCTTCAGGCCGAACGCGGCGTTGGAGGACTGCGGCCGGCTGGGCAGGTTCTTCAGCACCGACGGGTCCTTCTCGGCCGCGACGCCCTTGCGGCGCAGCGGGTCGTTGTGCGAGTCGACGATCAGCAGACCGCCCTTGGCGCCGTAGCTGGGCAGCGCGGTCATCTGCGCGGTGACGTGGTTGACGTCGCCGAGCTGGGTGTCCCGGTACCAGACCAGCATGCCCGGCGCGTTGTACGCGATCCGGTCGACCTTCCACGCCTCGTGCGAGTAGACGGTGTCGTAGGTGTACTTCAGACCCTTGTCGAAGCCGTCGAAGTTACGCCACTCGGCCAGGTAGTAGTGCGACTTCACCTGGGTGCCCGAGTCGATGTACCAACCCGCGCCGCTGGTGTCGGTGAAGGTGCCGCCGGTCTGGGTCCAGCCCGCCGCGCCGCTCTCCACGTCGTCGCTCCAGGTGGTGGCGCCGCCGCCGGTCACTGAGAAGTCGTCGGCGAACCAGCCGCGCTCCACGAACGCCTCGTCGGTGGCGTAGCGCAGCCGCACCTGCACGGTCTGCCCGGCGTACGACGACAGGTCGACGTAGTCGTGCCGCCACCCGTTCGTGCTGCCGGTCAGGCCGTACTTCTTGTTGCCGAAGTCGACCATGCGGCCGTTCGGGTCGGCGTAGCCGTCGTTGGTGGAGACCAGCGCGCCGCCCTCGGCGTACACCTTCTGCTCGCTCCAGGTGGCGCCACCGTCGGTGGAGACCTCGACGAAGCCGAAGTCCCAGTCCGCCTCGATGACGTAGTTGTTCCACATCCAGAACTTCGCATCAGCGGCGTTCGGGACGGTCACCGTGCGGCTGAGCTTGACGTCGGCCCAGTTCTGGTCGGCGCCGGAGTACCACATGTTCGAGCCGCTGTGCGGCGTGGCCAGCGAGATCACCTTGTCCGGCAGGTCGATCTTGATGCCGTCCTCGGTGCCGACCGGCGTACGTGACGTCTGCCCGAGCTTGACCAGCTTGGACCGGTCACCCGGGCCGAACGTCTTCGGCTCGGCCCAGCCGAGCACCCACTTGTCCCAGAGGCCCATGTGGGTGGGCAGCGCCTGGAAGATCTCGCCGGAGTGCGAGCCGGACGCCATCAGGTCCCAGAAGTCCACGTCGGAGTCGGCGTTGCCGGAGGTGTCGTAGAGGTCCGGCAGGCCCAGGTCGTGCCCGAACTCGTGGGCGAAGACGCCGACGCCGGCGTCCTCCGGCTGCACGATGTAGTTCGACACCTTCAGGTTGGTGCCCGGAATCGTGTAGCCACCGGTCACGGTCGACGAGTGCGCCCAGACCGAGTAGATGCCGACGTCGCCGCCGCCGCGGGACTTGCCCTGGTTGGCGTGCACCAGCACGAGGTGGTCGATCACGCCGTCCGGCTCGTGGTAGTTGCCGTCGCCGTCGCGGTCGCTCTGGTCCTCGATGTCGTAGTCGGCCCAGGGGAAGTTCGGGTCGGCCGCGGCCAGCGCGTCGATCGCGTCGGTGGCGAGCCGGCCGGCGCCCTGCGGGTTGTCCGGGTGGCCGTTCATCGACTGCTCACGCCCGGCGACCCAGTTGCCGTTCTCGTCCTGGAAGCAGCGCGAGGCGGCGTACCAGCCCTCCGAGTGCGGCACCGTGATCCACGGGCTGGCCTGCCCGTCCACTGTGTACGCGCCCTTGGACATCTCCAGGTACATGTTGTGCATGGTCCGCCCGGCGAGGCTGATGCCCGGCTTGCCGTCCGGCCCCTTCAGGTCCTTGCGGACCCGCTCGGTGATGCCCTTCTTGCTGTACAGCATCTTGTCGTAGTGGGCCGGAGAGAAGTCCGGCACCCACATCGAGTTGTTGTCCTTGTGCGGCAGCGTGGCCGGGTTCGGGATCGTGTTGTGCCGCGGCCCGTTCTGCACGGTGCCGGGAACGCAGGTGCGGTCCTCGAACACCGTCTTCGGGACCATCACGTCGGTGAAGTCGTCGTTGGCCTTGTCGTTGAACTCGACGAGCAGCGTCAGCAGCTTGGCGGTCTGTGTGCTCTTGGCCTTCTTGATCTTCCGAGGGCTGTGGCCGGTCCGGATGGACTTGGCCTCCAGCTTGGCCAGCTCGCGGGCCGCGATCGGGTTGCCCCCGGCGTACTTGCGGTCGTAGGCGCGGGCCTCGTCCGCCGGCGAGGAGAAGACGCCGTCGCGGCCCTTGACCTCCTTGCCGCCGGTGTCCGGCTGGACCTCGGGCTCGGCGTAGTTGATGTAGTGCTCGTCCGCCCCGATCGTGACCGGTGCGGAGCGGGCCGGCTGGGCCGCCGCGCTGCCCGTCACGGTCAGCGACGTGGCCGCGAGCGCGATGGCGGGCAGTGCGACGAGTAAGCGTCGCCGTGCCCTGTGCTGCGACATGGGGAGCATGCCACTCCGTTCGTAGGGAATGGTGGGGACCGGCCGTCTCAGTGACGCTCGTCGAAATCCGCCGGTTGGCTGAACGTAACCGACGACGAGCGACATCGACAGAGTTGATCAGGCCCTCTGGCCGATCAGGTCAGTCCCGGATCCCCCGATCGACCGGTGCGGATCCCGGATGCGACGAGGGGGCGGACCGTCCGGCGGCCCGCCCCCTCGTCGGTCGACGTCAGTCCTCGTCGGACTTCCCGCCGCTCATCCCCGACGAGATCAATTCCATGACCGAGGAGTCCTGGAGCGTGGTCACGTCGCCGAGCGACCGGTTCTCCGCCACGTCCCGCAGCAGCCGGCGCATGATCTTGCCGGAGCGGGTCTTCGGCAGCTCCGGCACCAGCATGATCTGCCGCGGCTTGGCGATCGGGCCGAGCGTCTTCGCCACGTGGTTGCGCAGCTCGGCGATGAGCTGTTCGCCCGCGTCACCGGAGATCTCCGCGCTGCCGCGCGGGATGGCGAACGCGACGATCGCCTGGCCGGTGGTCGGGTCGGTCGCGCCCACCACCGCCGCCTCCGCCACCGACGGGTGGCTGACCAGCGCCGACTCCACCTCCGTGGTGGAGATGTTGTGGCCGGACACCAGCATCACGTCGTCCACCCGGCCGAGCAGCCAGATGTGCCCGTCGTCGTCCTTCTTCGCGCCGTCACCGGCGAAGTAGACCCACTCGTCCCCGGTGTTCGCACCGGCGCCGAACCGGGACCAGTACGTCTCCAGGAACCGGTTGTCGTCGCCCCAGATCGTCCGCAGCATCGACGGCCACGGCTCCTTCAGCACGAGGTATCCGCCGCCGCCGTTCGGCACCGACTGGTCCTGGTCGTCGACCACGTCGGCGACGATGCCGGGCAGCGGGCTCATCGCCGAGCCGGGCTTCGCCTCGGTCACGCCGGGCAGCGGCGAGATCATGATGGCGCCGGTCTCGGTCTGCCACCAGGTGTCCACCACCGGCAGCTCGCCGCGGCCGACGTGCTGCCGGTACCAGATCCACGCCTCCGGGTTGATCGGCTCACCGACGCTGCCGAGCAGGCGCAGCGACGACAGGTCGTACCCGGCCGGGATGTCCTCGCCCCACTTCATCATGGTGCGGATCAGCGTCGGCGCGGTGTACAGGATGGTCACCTTGTACTTGTCGACGACCTCCCAGAACCGGCCCTTGTGCGGGGTGTCCGGCGTGCCCTCGTACATGACCTGGGTGGCGCCGTTGGAGAGCGGGCCGTACACGATGTAGGAGTGCCCGGTCACCCAGCCGATGTCGGCCGTGCACCAGTAGACGTCCGTCTCCGGCTTCAGGTCGAACACCGCGTGCGTGGTGTACGACGTCTGGGTCAGGTAGCCGCCGGTGGTGTGCAGGATGCCCTTCGGGCGGGCGGTCGTGCCGCTGGTGTAGAGGATGAACAGCGGGTGCTCGGCGTCGAACGCCTGCGCCTCGTGCTCCGGCGACGCCGTCTCCACCGTCTCGTGCCACCAGTGGTCCTTCGCCGACCAGGCGACCTCCTCACCGGTACGCCGGACCACCAGCACGTGCTCCACCGACGGGCAGTTCGCCACCGCCTCGTCCACCGTCGGCTTGAGCGCCGACGGCTTGCCCCGGCGGAAGCCGCCGTCCGCGGTGATCACCACCTTGGCGCTGGCGTCCTGGATCCGGTTGGTGAGCGCGTCGGCGGAGAAGCCGCCGAACACCACGCTGTGCGTGGCGCCGATCCGGGCGCAGGCGAGCATCGCCACCGCCGCCTCCGGGATCATCGGCAGGTAGATCGCCACCCGGTCACCGGCGGTCACGCCCAGCTCGGTCAGCGCGTTCGCCGCCTGACAGGTGAGCTTGTGCAGGTCGGCGTAGGTGACGGTACGGGTGTCGCCCGGCTCGCCCTCCCAGTGGATCGCCACCTTGTCGCCGAGGCCCGCCTCGACGTGCCGGTCCAGGCAGTTGTACGCCACGTTGAGCCTGCCCCCGGTGAACCACTTCGCGAACGGGGCGTTCGACCAGTCGAGCACCTGCTCCCACGGCTGGGCCCAGGCCAGCCGGCCGGCCTGGCGCTCCCAGAAGGCCAGCCGGTCCCCGGCCGCCTCCTCGTACGCCTCGGCGGTCACGTTGGCGTTCGCGGCGAGTTCAGCCGGCGGCGGGAACTGGCGCGTCTCGTTCAGCAAGTTGGCCAATGCCTCGCTCATGCGGTGACTCCTTCGTCGCGTGACCTGCGTCTCCTACTCCGGGGAAGGTTAGTCCCGCCGTACCCCGCTCGCGACCGCCCGGCCCCTCACCGCGCGCCCAGTGGCCCTTCCCTCGCGCCGAGGTGTAAGGAAGGGCACCTTATTAACGCCTCCGGTAGAGGAAGGGCCCCTTATTAACAACCCCCGGCTTGGGAGGAGCCCGGCGGTCGCTAGCGTGACGGGGTGACCACCGATCCGCTCGCCCCGCTGCTCGCGCTCGCCGACGTCGCCACCGCCGTCGAGCAGGCCCGCGAGCGGGTCGACCTGGCCCACCGGCACCGCGCGCTGCGCCGCCAGGGCGGCCAGGTCGCCGCCGAGGTCAGCCTCCGCTCGGCAGTGGCCAGCGCCGCGCTGGAGGGCCGCGTCCACGACCGCGAGGAGGTACGCGCCGGCACCGTCACCGACCCGGTGCTCCAGGGCGCGCTCCGGGTCGCCGGGTCGCTGCCCGGGCTGAGCGACCTCTGGCCCAAGGCTCCCCGGCAGGTGATGGCCCGGCTGCACGTGCTCGCCGCCCGCGACGTGGTGACCGAGGAGGAACTGGGCCGGCCGGTCGCCGACCCGGTGGTCGCGGCCCGCCTCGACGGCCTGGCCGCCCTCGTCGCCGGCGGCACCAAGGTGCCACCGCTGGTGCTGGCCGCCGTCGTACACGGCGAGCTGCTGAACCTGCGCCCGTTCCCGGGCCCGTCCGGGGTGGTGGCCCGCGCCGCCGCCCGGCTGGTGCTGATCTCCACCGGGTTCGACCCCCGCGGGCTGGTCGCGGTGGACGTCGGGCACCGCGAGCGCGAACCGGAGTACGTGGGCGCGGCCGGCGCGTTCGCCACCGGCACGCCCGACGGCCTGCGCTCCTGGCTGCGGCACTACATGAGCGCGGTGGAGGTCGGCGCCGACCAGATCACGCTGATCGGCGACGAGATCCTCGCCGCGTCCTGACGCGCGCGGGGTGTCAGGCGGTGGGTGCTGCGGCGCGGGTGCGCCGGTGCCGGCCGTACCAGGCGATGCCGATGGCCACGCCGACGCCCACGCCGAGCGCCGCCGCCGCGACCGGCACCGCCGGCCGCTCCCGCAGCCGGCGGCCCAGCGGGATCGGGTGCCGGAACTCCAGCACCGGCCACGCGTTCTCCACCGCCAGCTTGCGCAGCGCCCGGTCCGGGTTGACCACCGTCGGATGTCCCACGCACTCCAGCAGCGGCCGATCGGAGTACGAGTCGGAGTACGCGTACGAGTCGGCCAGGTCGTAGTCCCGCTCAAGAGCCAGTTCGCTGACCGCCTCGACCTTGCTCGGACCGGCCGCGTAGAACTCGACCTCGCCGCTGTACCGGCCGTCGACCACGCCCATCCGGGTGGCGATCACGTCGGTGATCCCGAGCAGCTCGCCGATCGGCCGGACCATCTCGTCGCCCGACGCGGAGACCAGCACCACGTCACGCCCGGCGGCCTGGTGCTCCTCGATGAGGGCGGCCGCTTCGGCGTACACGTAGGGGTTGATCAGTTCGTGCAGTGTCTCCGCGACGATCTGGCGGACCTGTTCCACCGGCCAGCCCTTGCAGAGCGTGGCCAGGTAGTCCCGGGTGCGGGCCATGGTCTGCTCGTCGGTGCCGCCCAGCCGGAACATCAACTGCGCGTACGCCGACTTGACCACGTCACGCCGGGTGATCAGCCCGTCCCGGTAGAACGGCCGACCGAACGCCAGGGCGCTCGACTTGGCGATGACGGTCTTGTCGAGATCGAAGAAAGCGGCGCTGCGGCCCACGGCGCGAAAGTCTAGCCCGACGGAAGGCGCGGAGGCGTCCGCCCGGGTCGCGAAAGCCGATGAGCACCCGGTGGAGTGACGGCGGTCACAGGAAGCTATCGATGAATTTAGCTTTGCGTGGAGTGAACAACACTCGACGTATAAGGGTCGACTGCGGCATGCTTGTCCTCGCGGCGGGAGTTCGCAGACCCGGCGCCGATGGGCCTCGGCGGTTGCACCCCCCGTAACCGCTGAGTCGGTTCGGCTCGACCCCCCCGGAGCCGAACCACAAGACGACCCCCGTCCCCCCCGACGGGGGTCGTCCCTTTCCGGGACGAGCGTTCCGCGTCAACTCAGGGCGCGTAGCCGGGGTCGGCGACCGCCTCGGCGACGCGGATGAGCCAGTGCAGATCGTTGGCCCGGGACTCCGCACTCGCCTCGGGACTGAGGATGCTGCCCAGAAACGCGGCGACATCGTCGAGATGCCGTTCGCCGCGGTAGTAACTCAGCAGGACCGGGTCCGGCTCCAGCGCCCCGTAGCCTTCGCGGAAGAGTTCAGCCCGGTGCGCGTCGATCGGGTGGTCGCCGAAGTCGGCGCTGTGGACGAACATCAGGTCCCGCTCGCGCGGCGCGAGGATCGGCGCGTCCCAGTCCACGACGTGCAGCGTCCCGTCGCCGTCGGCGATGAGATTGCCCGGATGGATGTCGGCGTGGCAGATGACGTGCTGTCCCGGCGTCACGCGCGACGCCAGGTCGTCGACAGTCTCCGCCAACCGGCGCAGCGCGGCACCGTACCGCTTCCAGAAGGCACCCAGGGTCTCGCTCGCAGCGGCCTGCCCGCCGAGGGCTCGGAGCCGGTCGCCCGCGCTCGATCGGTACGTCTCGACCGGCAGGACGGCTGCTACCTCAGCGCTCGGCGTGACCCGGTGCAGCCGGCCCAGGAAATCGCCGTACTCGGTCCACTGGCGGTCGGTGAGACCGCGGCCCCACAGGCTGTCGCCGTCCTGGAACGGGTAGAGCAGTAGTCGGTAGTCCCCGAACCGACGTGCAACCCCGCCATCGAGGCGAAGGTCCAGCGGCGCGACCACCTGCCGGAGGCCCTGCGTCCGGAGGAAGCCGGGCAGCAGGACGGCGGCCGGAGTGAAGTCGCCGCGGCGTACCTTCAGGAAGCAGCGCCCGCCGTCGGACGTCTCCACCCGGTACGCCCACGCGTGCCCGTCGAGGCCGACCGGCATGAACGCCAGGCCGACGACGTCCACCGACCAGGCGGCGGCGACCTCGGCCGCCAGCAGCCGCTCGTCGATGTCCGGCTTGTCGATCACCCGGCGGAGCGTCGCAGCCGCCGGCCGGGCCGGGCAAGGGAGTTACCGGATCACCGCGCGTAGCGTCTGCCGGTCCGGCTCGAAGCACACCAAGCCTCGGCCTCGCTCGTCGGCCACGACCCACGGATGACCGACGTACGTCTGCTGCCGGTAGGACTGCCCGGGCCGCAGCACCGCGTACTGCTGTCGACGGCCGTCGTAGTTGATCCAGTGGACCACGACTGTCGACCCGTGGCTGTTGACGAAGTCGATGAAGGTCGACGGGCCACCGCCGTGCGAGCGCAGCCGCGACTCACGCGAGGCCGGTAGCGGGGCCAGTTCCCCCGGGCCGACCACCGGCGGCTTCGACCGGGGGATCGACGGCTTCGGCGAGGTCGGCCGGCTGCTCGGGGTGGGGCGGCGGGTCGGTGCGGCGGTGCGGCTGGGCGCGACGGCGCGGCTGGAGAACGACACCGACGGCGGCGCGTAGGACTCGGCGGGCGTCTCCGTCACCGACCCCGCCCTCGTCGGGGACGCCAGGATCGCCTGGCCCTCGAGCGGCGGCGGGAGGTCGGGGCGACGCGGCGTCGCGAAAACGCTGACGATGCTCGCCAGCACCACGACCACGAGCCCGATGGCGATGGCGGCGAGCAGCGTCGGCGACGGATCGCGGAGCCAGATCTCGCCGCCGGCCGTTGGGGCGGACCGTGAGTGGGGTCGTACCGAGGGGGGCGTGAGGGGGTGCGGCGAATCGGTCATGGCCTCGATTCCGCAAGCCGGTGCCGTTCATCGAGCGGCGAGGGGCCCCGATTATCCGCTACTGATCATCCCTGTCGTCAATGGCCGACGGGCCACTCGTTGCCTCCGTCTCCGGCACATAGCAGATCAACCGGGCCACCGAGGTCTGTCCACAACGCCCTCCGTTGTCCACAGGGCACCGGTCCCGCATCCCTCGGCCGGGCAGGCTGCACCGCGGCACGTCCGAGTCCGACCGATGGAGGCCGCCATGCCGCCCCGTACCCCGCTCCCGCCGTACCGTCGCCTGCCCCTGCTCGTCACCTCCGACGGCGACCTTCTCGACGAGCTGTTGCGACTCGCGGCGGCCGGCGGCACCGAGGTCGAGCTGGCGGCCGACCCGGCCGCCGCCCGGGCCCGCTGGGCGCCGGCGCCGCTGGTGCTCATCGGCGCCGACCAGGCGGCGGCCTGCCTGCGGGCGCGCCTTCCCCGCCGCGCCCGCACGGTCCTGGTCGGTCGCTCCGGAGAGCTCGATCCGGGTACGGAGTTGGCCGAACTCATCGGTGCGGAGCACGTCGCGACGCTGCCGGCGGCCGAGCCCTGGCTGGTCGACCGGTTCGCCGAGTGCGTGGCCGGTCCGGCCGGCCCGGGTCAGGGCCGGGTGGTGGCTGTGCTCGGCGGCCGGGGCGGCGCCGGAGCCAGCGTGCTTGCCGGTGGGCTCGCCGTCAGCGCGGCCCGGTCCCGGCTCCGCACGCTGCTCGTCGACGCCGACCCGCTCGGCGGCGGTCTCGACCTGGTGCTCGGCTGGGAGCAGCTCGACGGGTTGCGCTGGCCGGAGCTGGCCGGCACGGACGGGCGGGTCGACCCGCCGTCGCTGATCCGCGCGCTGCCCAGCCGGGGCGACCTGGTGGTGCTCTCCTGGGACCGGGGCGACCTGCGGCACCTGCCGGCCGAGGCGATGGCTGCCACAGTCGACGCCGGCCGACGCGGGCGGGACCTGGTCGTGCTCGACCTGCCCCGGCACCTCGACGACGCGGCTGTGGTCGCGCTCCAGGCCGCCGACCGGGCGCTGCTCGTCGTACCGGCCGAGCTGCGGGCGGCGGCCGCCGCGGCCCGGGTCGCCGCCGTCGCCGCGCCGCACTGCGTCGACCTCTCTGTCATCGTGCGTGGTCCGGCGCCCGGTCGACTCCGCGCGGCCGAGGTGTCCCGGGCGCTGGGGCTGCCGCTCGCCGGCACGCTGCGACCCGAGCCGGGGCTGTGCCGTGGGCTGGAGCGGGGCGAGGCGCCGGGCGCGAGCGGGAAGGGGCCGCTCGCCGCGCTGTGCCAGCGGGTCGTGGACGAGCTGGTCGGGTCGTCGGCTGCGGGTGCGGCATGACCGCGCCGGCCGACCCGGGGGAGCTGGCCGCCCGGGTCCGGCACCGGTTCGCCGCCGAGGCCACCCCGGTCACGCCCGCGGCGATCGTCTCGGCGGTACGCGCCGAACCGGCGACGGCGGTGCTCGGCGACACCACGCTGCTGCGGATCGCCGACCGGGTGCACGACGACCTGGTCGGCGCCGGTCCACTGGCACCGCTGCTCGCCGACCCGCAGGTCACCGACGTGCTGGTGAACGGGGTGCGGGTCTGGGTCGACAGGGGACGAGGGCTACGGCAGGTCGCCGTGCCGCTGGGCACGCTCGACGACGTACGCCGGTTGGCGCAGCGCCTCACCTCGGCGGCCGGTCGCCGGCTCGACGACGCCTCCCCGTACGCCGACGCGCGCCTGCCCGACGGCACCCGGCTGCACGCGGTGCTGCCTCCGGTGGCGACCGACGGGCCCTACCTGTCGTTGCGTACCTTCCGGCAGCGGCCGTTCACCCTCGACGAACTCGTCGAGCGGGGCACGGTGCCCCGGCCGATCGCCCCGCTGCTCGCCGCACTCGTGGCGGCCCGCCTCGCGTACCTGGTCAGCGGCGGCACCGGATCTGGCAAGACGACGCTGCTCAACACGCTGCTCGGGCTGGTGCCCGGCACCGAGCGGATCGTGCTGGTGGAGGACGCCGCCGAGCTGCGCCCGGTGCACCCGCACGTGATCGGGTTGCAGGCCCGGACGGCGAACGTCGAGGGCGCCGGAGCCGTCGGGCTCGGCGACCTGGTCCGGCAGGCGCTGCGGATGCGGCCGGACCGGCTGGTAGTGGGCGAGTGCCGGGGCGCCGAGGTGGTCGACCTGCTCGCCGCGTTGAACACCGGCCACGACGGCGGGGCGGGAACGCTGCACGCGAACGCCTCGGCCGACGTTCCGGCCCGGCTGGAGGCGCTCGGGATGCTCGGCGGCCTGCCCCGGCTCGCGTTGCACGCCCAGGTCGCCGCCGCGTTGCAGGTCGTCCTCCAGCTCCGCCGTACCGGCGAGGGGCGCGTCCTCGACTCCATCGGCCTGCTGCTGCCCGACGGGCCCGACCGGGTGGTGACGGTGGTTCCGGCCTGGGCGCGCGGCCGGGGTCTTGCCCCCGCGGCCCAGCTGCTCGCCGGCCTGCTGCGGGAGCGGGGAGCGCCGGTACCGCCGATCCTCCAGGCGGCGTGGCCCGGTCCGGCGGAACCGTCGTGACCGGCCACCTCTGGCCGGCGGTCCTGCTCCTGGTGGCTGCGGCGGTCGCCGTCGCCTGGCCGGTACGGGCCGCTCGCGCCCGGCGGCTGGCGGTCCTGGGCAGTGCGGACATCCCGGTCGAGCGGGTGAAGGGCGCACGTCCAGAATCCCCGGACCTGCGACGACGTCCGCTCGACGCCGGGCCGAAGGCGTCCGCACGGCCTCCCGGCCGGGGCCGGGAACGGCGTCGACCCGGTGTCGGGCATCAGGTACGGCGATGGACGGGCCTCGTGCCGGCTCCGGTGACACCCTCTCCGGCGTCGGCTCCTGCGCTGCCGCTCTCCGCCGGACGCGTGCTGCCCGTGGCGGCGCTGTGCGGGGCCGTGACCGGGGCACTGCTCGGCGGTCCGGTGGCCGCCCTGGTGCTCGCCACCTACGGCGTGCTCGCGGCCCGGGCGGTGCTGCGCCGACGTACCCACCGGACGGCCACCCTCGGGCACCGCCGCGATCTCGACCGCCTCGCCGCCGTCGCCGCCGACCTGCGGGCCGGACTACCCGTCGACGGCGGTGTCGACGACGGCCCGGGACGCGTCGCGCGGCTGGCCCGGGCCGCCGGGAGGCTGGCCGACCAGACGGGTGCGCCGCTGGCCGATCTGCTGGAACGGATCGAGGCCGACGCCCGCGCCGCCGACCGGGGCCTTGCCGCTGCCGCCGCCCAGGCCGCCGGGGCTCGGGCGACCGCGTGGCTGCTCGCCGCGCTGCCGCTCGGCGGCATAGGTCTCGGCTACGGCATCGGGGTGGACCCGGTGGCGGTGCTCCTGCACACGCCGGTGGGTGCCGGCAGTGCGGTGGCGGCAGTCGTGTTGCAGGTCGGCGGGTTGCTCTGGGCCGAGCGACTCGGCGTCACGCCCGGGCGGGCCGCCTGATGTCACGGCAGGTACTGGCCGCCGTGTGTCTCGGCGGCGCCGCGTCGCTCCTGGTCGTCGCCGGTCCGGTCGTCCGCCCGGCACGGCGGCTGCGCCGGCTCGCTCCGACGCCGCGGCCGGCTCGCCCGGCGTGGTGGCCGGATCGGGTACGCCTCGGCGCGGCGCTGGCCGGAATCGCGGTGGCGGTGGTGGTCGGCGGTGTCACGGGCGTGTTCCTCGGGCTGCTGGCCGGTGCCGCCGCCGACCGTCTGCTACGCCGGATCGAGCCGCGCGCCGCCCGGGAACGGCGGCTGCGGGAGACCGCCGACCTGCCGCTCGCCGCGGACCTGCTGGCGGCCGCGCTGCGGGCGGGCGCGCCGGTCGACCGCTCGGTGCTCGCCGTCGCCGAGGCGCTCGGCGGGCCACTCGCGGACCGGCTCGGCCGGGTCGGCCGGACGCTACGGCTCGGAGGCAGCCCCGGCGAGGCCTGGGCGCACCTGGAAGGCGTCACCGGGGCCGAACCCGTGGTCGCGGCGGCGGTCCGCTCGTCGAACAGCGGCGCCGCACTGGCTCGCGCGCTGACCCGGCTGGCCGACGACCTGCGTGCCGAACGGTCGACCTCGGCCGAGGCGGCGGCCCGCCGCGCGGGCGTGCTCATCGTGCTGCCGCTCGGGCTGTGCTTCCTGCCCGCCTTCATTCTCGCCGGTCTGGTGCCGGTGATCGTCGCCGTGCTCGGCGACGTGCTGTGAACCATCGAGAAGGGACGTACGACATGCGCAAGTTCCTCACCCGCCTGCGGGGTGACGCCGGTATGAACACCGCCGAGTACGCGGTGGGCACCCTCGCCGCGGTCGCCTTCGCCGGGATCCTGCTGAAGGTGCTCACCTCCGGCAACGTGCAGTCCGCGCTGACCGCCGTCATCGACCGGGCCCTGAAGTGATCGGGCGCCGGTGGGCCGGCCGTGGTGGTGGGTGGCTCCACGAACCAGCAGTCCCGCTCGACGTGTCGACCGAGCCCGGCTCGACCCGGGACGCCGTCGGCACCCGGGCCGGGGAGGTGCGGCGCCGGTGGCGCTCGTGGGTCGCGTGCGAGCGGGGTTCCTTCACCGCCGAGTTGGCGGCCGGCCTGCCGGCGCTCATGCTGCTCCTCGTCGCCGGTCTGACCGCGGTGAACGCTGTGGGTACCCGGGTCGCGTGTGTCGACGCGGCCCGGGAGGCGGCGCTCGCGGCGGCCCGGGGCGAGCCCGGCACGGTTGCCGCAACCCGGTACGCCCCGGACGGCGCCGAGGTGTCGGTGACTGTGACAGGCGATCGGGTCACGGCGACGGTCCGGGCACCGGTCCGGACGTTCGGTACGCGGCTGCCCCGGCTGGTCGTGGCGGCGGAGGCGGTGGCCGCAGTGGAACCCGGCGCGCCGGGGCCGGTGTCGTGAGAGCCGACGGTGCCTGGGCCGACTCGTCTTTCCGCCAGGTCGTCGTGGGAGGCCGAGCCGACCCGAGCAGGCGCGGGGCGAGCAGATCCCGGGTGGGCGGGCCTGCGGGGAGAGGGGAGCGTGGGAAGCCTGGTGTGAGGACGTCCTCGACCGACCGGGGCGGCGCGACCGTGTGCCTGCTCGCGATCGGAATGGTGTTCGTGCTGGTCGGGGTGTTCGGCGCCGCGCTCGGGGCGGCCCGGTGTGCGCGGCATCAGGCCCGCAACGCGGCGGACTTCGGGGCGCTGGCCGGTGCCGTGCAGGTGCTCGACGGAGCCGACGTCGCGTGCGCTCGCGCCGCCGACCTGGTCTCGGCCAACGGCGGCCGGATGACCGGATGCCGGGCTGACGGACTGGACCTGATCGTCACGGCGCAGGTACGCGTCGCACCGCTGCCGGGGCTGACCCGGGACGCCGTCGCGACGTCCCGGGCCGGCCCGGCCCGGTCCTGACGGGCGGACGCCAGTGCCGGAACCAAGAGCCGGGCCGGGCCCGAGTGCCGCAGGTCAGCGGGACTGGAGGGCGTCCAGTCCGACCGCCATGGCGATCACCAGCCGACGGTCGATCTGCGGGTGCTGGATCTCCACGTTGTACCGGTCCCGCAGACCCCACTTCCGGTCGACCGAGAACACCGGCTGGCCGCCGGACATGAAGTCGAAGTGGTACGGCAGCCAGGACAGCGAGTCGACGAACCGGCGCAGCAGCGCCACCGGCAGGCTGCGCTCCTGCCCGGTGGCGGGCGGCAGGCCGGGCTGCTCGACGTGCCACGTCGAGCGCAGCAGCGACTGGGCGAAGTCCTTGCGGAACAGCCCGATGGGGTTGCCCGCGTGATCGGTCACGTCGTAGGTGGCGCCGAGGTCGAGCCGCTGACGGGCCTTGAAGCCGAGAAGGGGGTACTGCTTGGAGTCGTCGGTGTAGATGGTCACCTGCTCCTTGAAGGCGAGCCGCTTCTGCTGCGCGAACGCGAGCAGCCCACCCTCGGAGCCGTCGGGCGCCACCGAGTGCACCTCGTACTGGTTGACCATCATCCGGAGTCGCTGACGGATGATGAATCGGTGCTGGGCCTGCAGGTTGTCGGGCGACATGGGCTCTCCTTCGAGGGGTCGCCGGAGTCTTGCACAGCGGGCCGACGACCGCTCGCCCGAGCGCACCCACCGCTGCCTGGACGGACGGGCCCGCACGCAGGAGCCGCACGGTGGCATGAGGCGAAGCATGGCGCCGTTGCCGTGACCGGCGCGGGCCGGGACTGCGCGACCGCGGGCCGGAGGTGGAGGCGGGACGCAAGGTCAGCGGCCGCCGTCGACCGTGGCCTTCATCGCCCAGCTGTTCAGCACCTGATGGATGCCG
Source organism: Micromonospora sp. RV43 (assembly GCF_001029515.1). Lineage (NCBI taxonomy): Bacteria > Bacillati > Actinomycetota > Actinomycetes > Micromonosporales > Micromonosporaceae > Micromonospora > Micromonospora sp. RV43. The sequence continues at coordinate 22,431 of NZ_LEKG01000107.1, forward strand.
CGCAGACGCTCGTTGATCTGCTCCAGCCGTTCCGCCTGGGCGAGCGTGGCCATCGCGGTGCCCAGCGCTATCTGCTGGTCGGGCGTGAGGTTTTCCTGGTCGATGGTGTAGAGCAGCTCGACGGTCTCGGCGATCGTGTCGGCCACGGCGGCACCTCCGGCGGGACGGGTCTCGGGTCACCTGCGCGCTACCGGAAATGATGCATGGAAGCGCTCCCATACATCAATGCCCCGACGGCCCTACCCTCATGCACCCGTCCCACCAACCAGACACCTGGGCACCCGCGGAGCCGCACGGCCCAGCTTGATCGACACCAGTTCGGGGAAGTGGCGGGGTCCAGCACCTGTCGATACCGCAACCTCCCCGAAGTGGCGGCGGGCAGCCCCAACCGGCCCGGTGGGGTCAGGCGGGTGGGGCACCGGCCGCCTGAGCTGGGCGGGCCGCCCGGTCGTCCTGCCGGGGCAACACCTCGCCGCGCTCCGGGCCGCCCGAGTCCGGGCCGGCCACCGCCTCGGGGCCGGCCACCGCCGCCTCGCCGCCGGCCATGGCGAGGTTGGTCAGCACCACGTCGAGGACCTTCACCGCCTCCGCCTTGGCCAGCGGGTTGTTGCCGTTGCCGCACTTCGGGGACTGGACGCACGACGGGCACCCGGTCTCGCACCCGCACTCGGCGATCGCGTCCCGGGTGGCGCGCAGCCAGGCGGCGGCGGTGCCGTACGCCCGCTCGGCGAAACCCGCACCGCCGGGGTGGCCGTCGTAGACGAAGACGGTCGGCGCCTCGGTGTCCGGGTGCAGGGCGGTGGACAGCCCGCCGATGTCCCACCTGTCGCACGTCGCCATCAGCGGCAGCAGGCCGATGGCGGCGTGCTCGGCGGCGTGCAGCGCGCCCGGCACGTCAGCCGCCTCGACACCGGCGGCGGTCAGCGACTCGGGGGAGAGCGTGAACCACACCGCGACGGTGCGCAGCTCCCGCGCGGGCAGGTCCAGCGGGCGGGTGTCGATCACCTCGCCGGTGGCGATGCGCCGCCGCTGGTACGACACCACCTGGCTGGTCACGTCCACCTCGCCGAGGAACAGGCCGACCGGCCCGGCGTCCACGTACGAGCGGACCGACACCACCGACAGCGAGGTGACGTCGCGGGCGTGGGTGGACCAGTCCGGCTCCTCGGCGTGCACGAGCGCGCACCCGTCGGCCAGGTCGAGCGAGTCGACCACGTACGAGACGCCCTGGTGCAGGTAGACCGCGCCGGTGTGCAGCAGGAAGTGCGCCGACCCGCCGTCGACGGTGCCGAGCAGCCGGCCGGTGGACTCCTCCACCACGCACACCGGGGCGCCGCCCTCGCCGCGCAGGTCGACCTCGGGGCGTTCCCGGTGCCGCCAGTACCAGCCGGTGGGCCGCTGCCGCAGCGCCCCCGCCTCGACCAGCGAATCCACCGCCTCCTTCGCACCCTCACCGAACAGGTCCAGGTCGGCCGGGGTGAGCGGGGACTCGTGGGCGGCGCAGGCGAGCTGCGGCGCGAGCACGTACGGGTTGGCCGGGTCGAGCACCGTCGCCTCGACCGGCCGCCCGAACAGCGCCTCCGGGTGGTGCACCAGGTAGGTGTCGAGCGGGTCGTCCCGGGCCACCAGCACGGCGAGCGCCTCGTCGCCGGAGCGCCCGGCCCGCCCGGCCTGCTGCCACAGTGACGCGCGGGTGCCGGGCCAGCCGCAGATCAGCACCGCGTCCAGCCCGACCAGATCGACGCCGAGTTCGAGCGCGTTCGTGGAGGCGAGCCCGAGCAGGTCGCCGTGCAGCAGCGCCCGTTCCAGCTCGCGGCGCTCCTCACGCAGGTAGCCGGCCCGGTAGGCGGCCACCCGGTCGCCCAGCCCGGGTACGGCCTCGTCGAGCGACCGCCGGGCGTTCGCTGCGACCACCTCGGCGCCCCGGCGGGACCGCACGAACGCGAGCGTGCGTACCCCCTCGACCACGCTGTCGGCGAGCAGGTCCGCGGTCTCCCGCAGCGCGGAGCGCCGGACCTGGACGAGGTCGGCGTCGACGGACGAGTCGGTGGGCGGCAGCAGCGGCGGCTCCCAGAGCGCGAACGTCACCCCGCCACGCGGCGACGTGTCCTCGGTGACGGCGGTGACGGGCAGGCCGGTGAGCCGCTCGGCCGCCGCCGCCGGGTCACCCGACGTGGCGGAGGCCAGCAGAAAGACGGGGGTACGCCCGAAGCGCGCGCACTGCCGCCGTAACCGTCGCAGTACGTGCGCGACGTGTGAGCCGAAGACGCCCCGGTAGGTGTGGCACTCGTCGACCACCACGTACGCGAGCCGGCGCAGGAACCCGGACCAGTGGGCGTGCCCGGGCAGGACGCCGTGGTGCAGCATGTCCGGGTTGGTCAGCACGAACCGGGAGTGCCTGCGGATCCACTCCCGTTCGGCGCGCGGCGTGTCCCCGTCGTAGGTGGCGGGGCGTACCCCGTCGAGTTCGAGACCGGCGACGGCGCGGAGCTGGTCGGCGGCGAGCGCCTTGGTCGGCGCCAGGTAGAGCACCGTGGCGCGCGGGTCGGCGAGCAGCGTGCTCAGCGCGGGAAGCTGGTACGCCAGGGACTTGCCGGACGCCGTGCCGGTGGCGACCACCACGTGCCGGCCCGCGTACGCCAGCTCGGCGGCCTCGGCCTGGTGCCGCCACGGGGCGGTGACGCCGCGCCGCGCGAACGCCGCCCGCAGTTCCTCCGGCGCCCAGACGGGCCACCCGGCGGGCTCGCCGGCGCGGGCCGGGACGCGTTCGACGTGGGTGACCGGGTCGGTGGGGTGACGCAGCCGCAGCCGGCGCAGCAGCTCGCCCGGCGCACGCCGCGGGCCGGGGCTGTGGTCGGTCACGTCCTGCACTCTCGCACTGGTGTTCGGAATTGGGAACCGCAGGGTGGGGGTATGGGGAG
>NZ_LEKG01000108.1:0-25106 GCF_001029515.1 Micromonospora sp. RV43
GTACTGCGGGTCGTCCCGCATCCGGTCCCACAGCTTGGCCGGTGGAGGCGCCCGAGGCGCCACCGGCCAAGCTGTGGGACCGGATGCGGGACGACCCGCAGTACGCGCCGGAGCACCTGGCCCTGGAGGCGGTACGCCGGCTCGGCCCGGAGGCCGCCCAGTGGGCCGCCCGGGAGCGGGCGCTGCGACCGGACGCCCCGCCGGAGCACTTGGCCGACCAGGCGGTACGCAAGTTCGTCAACCACGCCCGGCTCTCCGGTGCGGTGTCCGGCGCGGCCGGGCTGCCCGGTGCGGTGATCGACGTGGGCGTGCTGGCCTGGACCCAGGCCCGGCTGGTGCTGCACGTCGCGGCCGCCTACGGCGTCGATCCGGCGCACCCGGACCGGGCCACCGACCTGCTGGTGCTCCAGCGGGTGCACAAGGTCGCCGAGACGGCCCGTCTCGCGCTGGGCGTGGCCGCCGGCCGGGAGCGGGCCGGTGCGCTGTTCGGCTCCGCCGGTGACCGGGCGCTGGGCCGGGTGATGCTCCAGCTCGGGGTCCGGCTGGCCCGGATGGCCGGGGTGCGTGCCGCCAAGCGGATGTTCGCCAAGGTCGTGCCGGGCGCGGCGATCGTGCTCGGCACCTGGGCCAACTCGTCGGCCACCAAGGAACTGGCCGACCGTACGCGTGCTCTCTACCGGGCCGCCGGCCCCCGGCAGCTACCGGGCCCGCGTCAGCCCTGACCAGCGGGAGGCGTTCCAGGCCACCTCGGCTAGCCGGCCCTGCCCGGTCGCGTTCGGGTGGAACCAGTCGAGCGCGTTGACCTGGTCCAGGTCGAAGCGGTGGCGGTGTACCGCGCCGCCGTCCCACCGGCAGCGTGACCCGTACGCCCGGCAGGCGGCGCGCAGTTGCCCGTCGTACGCCTCGATCCGGTCCCTGACGCGGGCCCGGCGGGCGGCAGCGGCGGGCGCTGTCGACGTGGCGTCGGCCAGCAGCGACGGGCAGACGCCCCGCGACCAGGCCCGCACGGCGCGGGGCTCGGTGTGCCCGATCTGCCAGAGCCGGTACAGGTCCGGGATGCTGACCACCAGCACCCGGGCCTTCGGCCGGCCCTCGCGCAGCACGCCCAGCGCCGCGTCGACCTGGTCGCGGAAGGTGGCGACCGACGTCATGTCGTCGATGTCGCCGCGGCAGGCGTCGTTCGCGCCGATCAGCACGGTGACCAGGTCGGCCCTGTCGCGTACCGCCGACCGGGCCTGGCCGGTCAGCGCGGCCGCGCGGGCCCCGGGCACGGCCCGGTCGTACGCCCGCAGCCCCGGCGCGTCGGCGCGCAGCCGCCGGTAGAGGCTCTCCACCCGCAGGCCGTCCCCGGTCGACCAGGAGTTGCGTTCGCAGCTCACCAGCACCAGGCAGGAGCCGTAGCCGGTGCTGACCGAGTCGCCGAGCGCGACCAGCACCCGGGGCTCGCCGGGGGCGGGTGTGCCGGAGGGCCGGGGTGACGCCTCGCCGGAGCCGTCACAGGCGAGCGCGACGAGCGCCGCCAGGCAGGCCAGCGCGGCGATCCAGCGTCTCATCGGTCCCCCGTCCGGCGGCGGCAACGGGCGCGTCGACCCTATGCCCCGGCGGAGAGCCGGTGGCGGTTCTGTCGGCTATCGGGCATCGACCACTGTCGTTCACATCTGTCGTGTCGGCGCAGGCCGGCCGTGCAGCCACCGGTGCAGCGCCCGGGTGATCCGGGGCAGCACCAGGTAGGTCATCAGCGGGGTGAGCACGAGCGTCATCAGCAGCGTCCGCCCGGCCAGTGGCACGCCGGCGAGGAACCGGGTGGTCAGCAGCGTGGCGGCCAGGCTGAGCGGGAAGAACGCAAGCCAGATCGTGACCGCCTGCTTCCAGCGCGGCGGCGCGGCCGGTTCCGGCTCGCCGAACGTCTCGACCACGTGGTCCACCGGCGGGGCGAACCAGCCCTCGATGCCGGTGCGCCGCTCCACCCGGGTGTGCTCGACGATGCCCTGCGCCGAGCTGAGCCACCAGCGCCGCTGCGGCGAGTCCTCCCAGTCGCGCAGGGTGTCCGCGTCGGCGAAGCGGTACATCACGTGCCACTCGCCGGAACCGGGGGCGCTGCGGACGAAACCGGCGCCGAGGAAGCCCGGGAAGCTCTCCGCCAGCGCCGTCCCGGCCCGCATCCACGCCACCACCTCGTCGGTACGCGCCGGGTCGGCGCGCCGGGACACGGCGACGGTCACGGGTACGGCCTGAGTCGTGGTCATGCCATCCTCTCCACCGTCCGCGGGATCTCCGCCGGAAACCGGCACCCGAAGTAACGCACCCGCCTGCCGGGCGCATCCGGCGACCGCCCGCCGGGTGTCCCGGATCACCGGTGTTCCCGCACCGGCCGGTTATCCCCGCCCGTGCCGGGGTAGGCCCCAGGAATGACCCGATCACAGCCCCGCCGCGCCCGTGGCACGGTCGGCCACGCGAACAGCGCCCTGAACCTGCGGCTCGCGCTCGCCACGTTCGGTCTGGTCGTGATGACCGTCTTCGCGGTGCTCGCGTTCGCCGCGGACATCGCCTGGCTGGGTGTCGTCTGCGCGCTGCTCGCCGTGGTGGCGGTGGTCGACCTGGTCGTGATCCAGCGCCGCCGCGCCGCGCGCCGCCGGGAGGAGCCGGGCGTGCGGCACTCGCTGTTCGAGTGACAGGAGTACGACATGCCCATCGCCACCACCAATCCCGCCACCGGACAGGTGCTCAAGACGTACGAGGCGATGTCGGACGAGCAGATCGACGCCGCGATCGAGCGGGCCGACCTCGCCTTCCGGCAGTTGCGCGGCACCACGATCGCGCAGCGGGCCCGGTGGCTCCTCGCCGCCGCCGACCTGCTCGACGCCGAGCGCGACGAGACGGCCCGGCTGATGACCACCGAGATGGGCAAGACGTACGCCGCCGCGAAGGCGGAGGTCACCAAGTGCGCCACCGCCTGCCGCTTCTACGCCGGGAACGCGCCCCGGATGCTCGCGGACGAGCCGGCCGACGCCGCCGCGGTCAAGGCGAAGCGGGCGTACGTGCGTTACCAGCCGATCGGTCCGGTGCTCGCGGTGATGCCGTGGAACTTCCCGCTGTGGCAGGTGATGCGGTTCGCCGCCCCGGCCCTGGTGGCGGGCAACACCGGCCTGCTCAAGCACGCCTCGAACGTGCCGCAGACCGCGCTCTACCTGGAGGACCTGTTCCGCCGGGCCGGTTTCCCCGAGGGCGCGTTCACCACGCTGCTGGTCGGCTCCGACGCGGTCGACCGGATCCTCAGCGACCCCCGCGTGCGCGCCGCCACGCTCACCGGCAGCGAGCCGGCCGGCCGGTCCATCGCCCAGATCGCCGGCCGGGAGATCAAGAAGACGGTGCTGGAGCTGGGCGGCAGCGACCCGTTCGTGGTGATGCCCTCGGCCGACCTGGACACCGCAGCCGAGGTCGCCACCACCGCCCGCTGCCAGAACAACGGGCAGTCCTGCATCGCCGCGAAGCGGTTCATCGTGCACACCGACGTGTTCGACGCGTTCGCCGAGAAGTTCGCCGCCCGGATGGCGGCGCTGCGCGTCGGCGACCCGATGGACGACGGCACCGACGTCGGCCCGCTGGCCAGCGAGCGCGGTCGCGACGAGGTGCACGCGCAGGTCACCGACGCGGTGGACCAGGGCGCGACTGTGCTCTGCGGCGGTGAGAAGCCGGCCGGGGACGGCTGGTACTACCCGCCGACCGTGGTCACCGACCTGCGCCCGGAGATGCGGATGTGGGCCGAGGAGGTGTTCGGGCCGGTCGCCGGGCTCTACCGGGTCGGCTCGTACGACGAGGCGATCGAGGTCGCCAACGGCACCAGCTTCGGCCTCGGCTCCAACGCCTGGACGAACGACCCGGCCGAGCAGGAGCGCTTCGCCGTCGACCTGGACGCCGGCAACGTGTTCGTCAACGGCATGACCACGTCCTATCCGGAGCTGCCGTTCGGTGGTGTGAAGAACTCCGGGTACGGCCGCGAGCTGTCCGCCGCCGGCATGCGCGAGTTCTGCAACACCAAGACCGTGTGGATCGGCGAGGGCGAGGCCGGCGCGGGCGCCGGGGCACACTCCGAGTAGACGCGATTGGCCGGACGCCGTCACGGGTAGGAGTGGCGACCATGACGGCGTTCGGCTTCCACGCATCCCACGAGCAGATCCACCCGGCCCGGCTGCTGGAGGCGGTGATCCACGCCGAACGCGCCGGCTTCGACGCGGCCATGTGCTCCGACCACTTCTCGCCGTGGAGCGAGCGACAGGGCCAGTCCGGGTTCGCCTGGTCCTGGCTCGGCGCCGCGCTCCAGGCCACGAACCTGTCCTTCGGCGTGGTGAACGCCCCCGGCCAGCGCTACCACCCGGCGATCATCGCGCAGGCCATCGGCACGCTCGGCGCCATGTACCCGGGCCGGTTCTGGGCCGCTCTGGGCACCGGCGAGGCGGCGAACGAGCACATCACCGGCGAGGTCTGGCCGCGCAAGGACATCCGCAGCGCCCGGCTGCGCGAGTGCGTCGACGTGATCCGGGCGCTGCTCGCCGGCGAGGAGGTCAGCCACGACGGCCTCGTCACGGTGGACCGGGCGAAGCTGTGGACCCGGCCGGAGGAGCCGCCCGCACTGGTCGGCGCCGCCGTGAGCATCGCCACCGCGCGCTGGTGCGCCGAGTGGGCCGACGGGCTGATCACCGTCAACGCGCCGGTCGAGCACCTGCGGCAGATGATCGACGCCTACCGGGACGCGGGCGGACGCGGCCCGCTGCACCTCCAGGTGCACGTGAGCTGGGCGCCCGAGCAGGAGCAGGCCGAGGCGATCGCGTACGAGCAGTGGCGCAGCAACGTGTTCGCGCCGCCGGTCTGCTGGGACCTGGAGACCCCCGAGCACTTCGACGTGGCGAGCGCCGACGTGCCGATGTCCAAGGTCGCCGAGACCGTGAACGTCTCCGCCGACCTGGGCCGGCACATCGGCTGGCTGGAGGAGTACGTGGCGCTGGGCTTCGACCAGATCGCGCTGCACCACGTCGGGCAGGAGCAGCGCGCGTTCATCGACACGTTCGGCGCCGAGGTGCTGCCGAAGCTGCGCTCCGCCGCCTGATCACACATCACCCCGTCGGCGCTTAGGCTCGTCGTTCGTGGATGCTCTGTTCGAGGTCGTGGTCTTCCTGGCCATCGCGACCTTCGGTGCGGCGCTGGCCCGCCGGCTCGGCCTGCTGGCGCCGATCCTGCTGGTCGTGCTCGGCCTCGCGTTGTCCTTCCTGCCGTTCTTCCCGCACGTGCGGCTGGACCCGGACCTGGTGCTGGTGGGCATCCTGCCGCCGCTGCTCTACGTGGCGGCGCTGGAGACGTCGGTGCCGGCGTTCCGGCTCAACCTGCGGCCGATCCTGCTGCTCGCCGTCGGGCTGGTCGTCTTCACCGCGTTCGTGGTGGGCACCGTCGTGCACTGGTTCCTGCCCGAGCTGCCGTACGCGATCTGCCTGGCGCTCGGCGCGGTGGTGGCGCCGCCGGACGCGGTCGCCGCCACCGCGGTGGCCCGGCGGGTCGGCCTGCCTCGGCGGGTCGTCACCATCCTGGAGGGCGAGAGCCTGGTCAACGACGCCACCGCGCTGGTGCTGCTGCGGGTGGCGATCGTCGCCGCGACCGCCACCACCGGCGGCGTCGGCGTCGGCGACGTGGCCCGCGAGGTGGTCGTCGCGGCCGGCGGCGGCATCCTGGTCGGCCTGCTCGGCGTGGTGGTCTTCGGGTACCTGCACAAGCGCATCACCGACCCGGTGCTGGACAACGCGCTGTCGCTGATCGTGCCGTTCGCCGTGGTCTTCGCCGCCGAGGAGATCCACGCCTCCGGCGTCGTCGCGGTGGTGGTGACCGGCCTCGGCATCGGGCACAAGCTGCCCACGCTGCTGTCGGCTGCCTCCCGGCTCCAGGTGACCGCGTTCTGGCGGCTGATCCGGTTCCTCCTCGAAGGACTGGTGTTCCTGCTGGTCGGCCTGCAACTGCCGGAGGTGGTCCGCGACCTCGACGAGCCGTTCGGCTCGCTGGCCGCGATCACCGCCGCGGTGCTGGCCGCCGTCTTCCTGTCCCGGTTCGTCTGGGTGTTCCCGGCCACCTACGTGGCGCGGCTGGTGCCCCGGATCCGGCAGCGCGACCCGGCGCCGCCGGTGCAGTTCCCCGTCGTCATCGGCTGGGCCGGCATGCGGGGCGTGGTGACGCTCGCCGCCGCGCTGGGCCTGCCGCTCACGCTGGCCGACGACGCGCCGTACCCGCGTGCGCTGCTCATCTGGCTGGCCTTCGCGGTGATCGTCGCGACGCTCGTCGGGCAGGGCGCCACGCTGCCCTGGGTGGCCCGGCGGCTGCGGCTGCCCCCGGACGACCCGGTGCAGGACGCGCTGTCCGCCGCCGGGGTGCAGCAGCGGGCCAGCCGGGCGGCCCGGGAACGGCTCGACGAACTGGCCGCCGGCGCGCCGGAGGCGGTGGTGGAACGCCTTCGCGGGCTGACCACCTCCCGGGCCAACCTGGCCTGGGAACGGCTCGGCGGCACCGAACGGGAAACCCCCTCCCAGGCGTACGCGCGCCTGCGGCAGGAGATGATCGACGCCGAGCGTGAGGTGTTCCGGGCCGCCCGCGACTCCGGGCAGATCCCGGAGGAGGCGCTCACCCGCGCCTATCGTGATCTGGATCTGGAGGAGTCCATGCTGCGACAGGAGGCCGTCGAATGAGTTGCCGGCACCTGGCCGGGGCGGGCACGGCCGAACCGGACACCACGACCGAGTGCCCCGACTGCGTGGCCATCGGCAACCCGGACTGGGTGCACCTGCGCGCCTGCCTGACCTGCGGGCACGTGGGCTGCTGCGACTCCTCGCCGTACCAGCACGCCACGAAGCACTTCGAGTCGAGCGGCCACCCGGTGATGCGGTCGGTCCAGCCGGGGGAGTCGTGGCGCTGGTGCTTCGTGGACGAGGAGATCGGCTGACTCAGCCGACCCGGCGCTCCAGCACCTGCCCGGTCCACGTCGGGCGGCCCGGCCGCTCCACCGTGAACGGCTCGGTGGCGGTGAATCCGCAGCTCTCGTAGAACCGCACGAGCGCCCGGTCGGGGCTGCGGAAGCAGTCCACCCGCAGCAGGCCGACGCCGCGTTCGCGGGCCAGCTCCGCCGCGTACGCCAGCAACCGCGCCCCGACCCCGCGTCCCGCGTACGCCCGGTCGGTGACCAGCAGGTTCACGTACAGCTCCGGTTCGGTGGCCGGCGGCACGTACTCGGTCGCCGCGCCCACCACCAGCGCGCCCACCACAGTCGCGTCGATCTCGGCGAGGTGCAGCCCGTCCCCGGCGGCCCACGCGTCGGCCTGGGCGATGCGGCGCGGGTCGATCGACGCCGGCTCGGTGCCCCACTGCTCGGTACGCCCGCGTTCGGCCAGCCAGGCGGTGGCGCTGTCGAGCAGCCGCAGCAGCGTGGGGGCGTCGCCGGGTCCACCCGGGCGGATGGTGATGCTCTGCTGGTCGGTCATCCCGCCATGCTGCTACACCGGGCTCAGCCGGGCACCCCGGCGGGTCGTGCCTCCGGCACCGGCCGGTCCGCGATCGCCCGGCGGGCCAGCGCCGGGGCGGCCAGCCCGGCGGCGGCGAAGATCCCGCCGAGCACCAGCCAGCCGACCGGACCGCCGCCGAGCACCAGCAGCGTGAGCAGGCCCCGGCCGAGCGCCTGGGCCAGCCCGGCGACCAGGCCGTCCGCACCCTGGTAGGCGCCGATCGCGCCGGGCGGGGCCAGGTCGTAGGCGAGGCCCGCTCCGGCCGCGCCGTGCCACAGGTCGCCCACCGTCCACACCGCGGTCGCGACGAGCAGCAGGACGACCGCCGGGAGCACCGGCAGGACGCCGGTCGCGGCGTACAGCGGTGTCGCCGCCGCGAGCACCAGCCCGGCCCGGCGCAGCTTCCGGGCGGCCGGCGCGGCACGCTCCGCGCCCCGGCTCAGCCGCACCGCGAGCAGCACGGTGAGGACCGTGTTGACGAGCAGCACCGCCGACACCACAGGCGGTGGCGCGCCGGCCCGGTCCACCGTCCACAGCGGCACGACGAGCACGAGCACCGTCACGTGCGTGCTCAGCACCGCCGAGACGCCGCTGACCGCGAGGAACCGCCCGTCCCGCAGCGGCCCACCGCGCGCCCGGCGCGTGCGGGTAGTGGTCGGCGGCCCGGCCGTCGCCTCCGACACCGCGGCCCGGCCCGCGTCGGCTGCTCCCTGCGTGCCGGCTGACTCCCCGTGCGCGGCGACGGCCGGCTGCGCGGCGGCGATCGGCGGGAGGCGCAGCAGCAGCGCCGCCGAGAGCAGGTACGTGGCCGCGTTGCCGACGATCAGCACCTGATAGGCCCGGTGCGTGTCCACGGCGAGCGCGATCCCGGCCAGCGTGGTACCGACGGTGATGCCCAGGTTCGCCACCGCCCTTAGCGTCGCGAAGGCGTGCACCCGGCCGTCCGGGCCGCCCACCGCCGCGACGAGCGCCGCCCGTACCGCCAGGTTGCCGGCCGCGAGCAGCGCCTCCGGCACTGCCACCGCCAGGAACGCCGGAAACGAACCGACCAGCAGGTACGCCAGCGCGGCGACCGCCTGACCCACCTGGAGGACGGCCCGGAGCGTACGCGGATCCCATCTGTCGGCCAGCGCGCCCAGCGGCACGCTGGCGCTCAGCCCGACCAGCCCGGCGACTGTGAGCCCGGCGCCCACCGAGGTGGCGGAGAGGCCCACGTCCCGGGTCAGGTAGAGCGCACCGCCCGCCAGCCACAGCCCCGCGCCGACGGTGTTCACCAGCGTGGCGTACGCGAGGGTGCGCAGCGGCCCGGGCGGCGGGAGCGGCGAGACGCGTCCCATCAGCGGCGTCCGGCGAGGGCCATGCGATCGACGCTAGGCGTGGGCCAGCTGTCGCGGCGTCCCGGAACCGGCGACCCCTGTCACACCCGAGGGCTCGGGAGGCATGTTGCGTCGCAGAGCAGCCGTGCGGTCCAGTCGGTGAAACCGCCGTCGCCGAGCATCGGACGGACCGTGTCGGCGAGCGCGTGGCGGCTACCGGCTGGCATTGCCGTTCACACCCGATTCTCGGCCGGCCGGTGACGTGGCGGCACCGAAACGGCGCTCGGCCCGGCGTGGCTGTGTCAATCGCGGCCGGCAGCTCCCCGCGGAAAAGGATGAGCTTCCGAGCGTTATGCCTCTCAGTCATAAATATGACCGAGAGGCATAATGCCGGAGGGACAACCCTTCTATTCCGGGGCGACACGCCGCTTCCGGGCGGGCGCGTTAACCGGTCGACCGGGGGCGCGGACCGTGCCACGATCGCGCGGTGCCCGCCTCCGTGACCGCCCTGCTGCGCCGGCAGTTCGACCTGACCTGGGCGCTCGCCGAGTACCACCTCGACCGGCTGGAGCCGGGTGATTTCCTCTGGGAACCGGCCGCGCTGTGCTGGACCATGCGCCAGGACCCGGCCGGCGGGTGGCGTGCCGACTGGGCCGACACCGAGCCGGACCCGGTCCCGGTGCCCACGATCGCGTGGCTGACCTGGCACATCGGCTGGTGGTGGTCGGTCGCGGCCGACCACGTGCGGCAGCGGCCGGCGCGGGAGCGCGACGACATCCGCTGGCCCGGACCGGGCGCGGAGACTGTGGCGTGGCTGCGGGAGCTGCGGTCGGAGTGGACGGACACGCTGGACGGGCTGACCGAGGCCGGCCTGGACCGGCCGTCCGCGTACCCCTGGCCCGCCGACGCCGGGCTCACCGTCGCGGACCTGGCCGCGTGGGTGAACGCCGAGCTGATGAAGAACGTGGCCGAGATCGGGCAACTCCGGCTTATGCGGGCGGCAGGGCGGGCGGCGGGGCGGGCGGTCTGAGCCGGGCCGCGCTCAGTGCGCGCCGCCGAGGTTGAGCACCACCACCCCGGCGATGACGAGTCCCGCCCCGACCACCTTCGTCACGCTCAGCGGCTCACCGAGGAACGCGGCGCCGATCGCCATGATGGCGGCGGTGCCGAGGCCGGACCAGACCGCGTACGCGACGCCGACCGGGATGTCCTTCACTGCGAGCGAGAGCAGGCCGAACGCGGACAGGTACGCCACGGCGAGGCCGACAGTGGGCCAGAGCCGGGTGAAGCCGTCGGTGGCCTTGAGCAGGCTGGTGCCGATCACCTCGGCGGTGATCGCGCCGAGCAGGAACAGGTACGCCATCGCAGGACCGTACCCGGTCCTGCGATGGCGCCTGAGTGGAGCTCGAATCCCGGTCAGGAGACCGTGCAGGCCTTTCCGTTCAGCGTGACAAGCCCCGGATCCGGGTTGGGGAACCGGGAGGCGGTCCCGTTGAAGCCGAACGTGGTGGACGCGCCCGGTGCCAGCTTCGCGTTCCAGGACAGGTTCTTCGCGGTGACAGTGGCGCCGCTCTGGCCGAGCTGCGCCGACCACGCGTGGCCCACCTTCTGGTCGCCGAGGAAGGCCCAGCGCAGGCTCCACCCGTTCACCGCCGTCGTGCCGGTGTTGCGCACCGTCACCTGGGTGGTGAAGCCGGACGGCCAGCTCCCGTGCGTGGTGTAGGTGACCGCGCAGGACGGCGCCGGCACCGCGCCCGCGTCACCCTGGTCGGCCAGGAACGACGCGAGCCACGCCAGCGCCGAGTTCCAGTTGATCGCCACCTCGTTCGTCGCGTACGAGTTGATGTCGTCGACGTAGCAGAACATCGGCGCGCACCCGGCGAGCAGGTTCGCCGCGAACGGGTCCTGGAGCGCGGCGTTCGGACCACCGGCGAGCGAACCGGCCGGCGGACGCGGCAGGTCCGGGTTCAGCTGGTGGCCGAAGATCCGGCTGTGCTGGTTGCGGGCGTGCTGCTCACCCCACCCGGTCACGTACGACATGTTCAGCGCGTTGCGGCCGAACAGGTAGTCCGCGGCCTGCACCGCGCCGTCCCGGTACTTCGCGTCCCGGCTCAGGTCGAACGCGGTGGCGAGCACGATGGCGTTGTTCACCAGGTTGCTGTTGCTGCCCCAGACGTACGCGTCGGCGCTGCCCGGGAACGGCAGCCCGTACGCCTGGCCGGCGATCGTGGCCAGGTAGCTGTCGGCGGCGGCGGTGATCGACTCGCGGATGCGGGTCTTCTCCGCGGCGGGCAGCGTGTTCGGCACGGTCGCCAGGTCGAGGCGGCCCAGCGCGGCGACGCTCTGCCAGCCGAACGCGCCGTTCGGGGCGAACACGTCGGCGGTGTGCAGCGGCGAGCCGGTGACGTCGGCCAGGTACGCCTTGTCGCCGGTGGTCAGCCACAGCTCGACGGCGGCCCAGTAGAACTCGTCGGTGACGTTCGTGTCGTCGTACGCGCCGCCGCCGGTGCCGTCGCTGGCCGAGGCGTAGATCGCCGGGTGCGCCTTGGCCGCCGCGTACGCGGTCTTCGCGGCGGTGCCGCAGCGCGCGGCGAACGCGGCGTCGTACGGGGCGTACAGCCGCTGGCACTGCGCCGCGACGGCGGCCAGGTTCAGCGTGGCGGCTGTGGACGGCGCGTGCAGCTCACGCGGCTGCGGGTCGTCCTGGGGCTGCAGCGGCAGGCCGGTCCAGTTCCGGTCGTGGATCTTGTGGTGGACCATCCCGGCCAGCTGCTCGCCCGCCGGCACCTGCATGCGCAGCAGGAACTCCAGCTCCCAGCGGGCCTCGTCGAGCACGTCCGGCACGTCGTTGCCGCGCTCGGGCAGCCGCAGCGTGGAGTCGCCCAGGGCGGCGCCGCCGCCGGCGGTCTCGGCCGTCCTGGTCCGCTCGAACGTGCTCAGGAGCTGGTAGGCGGCGATGCCGCCGTTGACGACGTACTTGCCGTGGTCACCCGCGTCGTACCAGCCGCCGCGCACGTCCAGCGAGTAGTCGCAGACGCCGGCCTGGCACGGCACGTCGGTGTCGCCCTGGTTGGGCGCGACGCCGAGGTGGCCGGCCGGGCGGGCGTACTCCTCGCCGATCAGGTCGCCGTCGATCTCGATGCCGCTGCGCTGGGCGTAGAAGAACTGGAGCGAGTCGGCGCGCAGCCGGTCGTAGAGCGCGCCGGAGATGTCGAACGGGTGGCTGGTCTCGCCGTCGACGGTCAACGTGTAGCCGGTGCCCGGCGTGCGGTACGCGGAGAAGTCGGCCGTCTGCACGTTCTGCGCGGAGGCCGCGTCGGTGCCGCGCGGCGTGGTCTGCCCGCTGGCTACCACCGCGCCGCCGGCGGACTTGAGCTGCCAGGGCAGCGCCTCGGTGGCCTCGGTGACCACAGTCGCGTGCTTCGGCCCGCCGGGCAGGTAGCCGACCTGGTTGACCCGGACCCGGGGGCCGGTGTCCGGCTCGTACGGCGGCGCCGGCTCCCCGCCGCGCAGCGACACGTTGTCCAGGCAGAACGTCTGCGCCTGGGCGCTGCCGCCGACCTGGAAGATCAGCTGAGCGGTGGGGTTGTCGGCCGGCGAGGTGAACGTGGTGGTGACGCGCTTCGCGGTGCCGGTTGCGGTCGCGTCGACGCTCGCGTACGTGGTGTAGGGGGCGCTGCCGAGCTGAAGCACCGCCTTGACGGCCGCGCCGGGGGTCGCGGAGACGTCGAAGGACAGCTCGTACTCGGCGCCCTGGGTCAGCGGCACCGCGTCCTGGCCGATGCCGGCGTCCCACGGGTTGGCGGTGCCCGCCGCGACGGAGGTGCAGAGACGGCCGTCGACGACCGCGAGGTCGCCGGTGCCGTACGAGAACCAGGGTGAGACACCGGCGCTGAAGTCGCCGTTGCGGAGTTGTTCGGGGGCGTCCGGCGGCACCTCGGCGCTCGCCGGGCCGGCGGTGAGGCCGGTGAGCGCCAGCGTGGTGGCCGCGAGTGCGGCGAGCCGACGACGGGATCGGGTCACGGAGGTTCCTTCCGTGCTCGGGGGTGGTGGGGGAGGCCAGGAGCTGGGAGCGCTCCCAATATCAGCCCGATGTTTCCATCGCGTTCCGCCGCTGTCAATCGATCCGGCCCGATGAGGCGCGCGCGCCCGGGCGCGGTGCGATTCGGCGCGCCACGTACGATGTCAGTGATCTCCTAGAGACATCCGAGCCCTCGACCTGGCAGGCTGCGACCCATGACCCTGAAGCTTCGTTCCGTCGGAGCGAGCGACCGTGGGCTGATCCGCAGCGGTAACCAGGACGCGCAGCACGCGGGCGCCTGGCTGGTCGCGGTCGCCGACGGCATGGGCGGCATGGCGGCCGGCGACCTGGCCAGCCGCATCGCCATCGACGCGATCGCCCCGCTGGACGTGGAGACGCCGGAGGACGCGCTCGTCGCCGCGCTCCAGGGCGGGATCGAGCTGGCCACCGCGCAGATCCGCCAGGCCGTCGAGGAGGACCCGGAACGCCAGGGCATGGGCACCACGCTCACGGCGCTGCTGTTCGCCCGCACCGGCAGCTGCCTCGCGCTGGCGCACGTCGGCGACTCCCGGGCCTACCTGTACCGCGAGGGCGTGCTCAAGCAGGTCACCCGGGACGACACGTTCGTGCAGATGCTCGTCGACCAGGGCGTCATCACCGCCGAGCAGGCCAGCAGCCACCCCCGCCGCGCGGTGGTGACCCAGGCGTTGCAGGGCGACGAGGTCTCCCCGTCGTACGCCACGATGGTGCCCCGGGCCGGTGACCGCTGGCTGCTGTGCAGCGACGGCCTCTCCAACGTGGTCCGCGCGGACACGCTCACCGAGGTGCTCAGCGAGCAGCCGGAACGCGACGCCTGCGCGGCCCGGCTGATCGACCTGGCGCTGCGGGCCGGCGGCCCGGACAACATCACCGTCGTGATCGCCGACGTCGTCGAGGAGTAGCCCTCACCGCCGTCGCGGAGCGGCACGGCGGGTCGGCTCGGCTGTGGTCGGGTCCTCCGGCCACGGATGGCGCGGGTAGCGTCCGCGCAGCTCCGCCCGTACCTGCGGGTATCCGGTGCGCCAGAACGAGGCCAGGTCCGCGGTGACCGCCACCGGCCGCCCGGCGGGGGAGAGCAGGTGCAGCAGCACCGGCACCCGCCCGTCGGCGATGCGCGGCACGTCCCGCCAGCCGAACGTCTCCTGGAGCTTGACCGCCAGCACCGGCGCGGCCGGGTCCGCGTAGTCGATCCGGATCCGCGAGCCGCTCGGCACCTCCAGACGCTCCGGAGCCAGCTCGTCCAGCCGCGCGGCCTGCCGCCAGTCGAGCAGCCGCCGCAGCGCCGCCGCCACGTCCACCCGGCCGAGGTCGGCCCGGCGCCGGGCGCGGGCCAGCTCCGGGCCCAGCCAGACGGGCGCGCCGGCGGTCAGCGCCGCGTCGGAGACGTCCGGCCAGCCGTCGCCGAGCGCCTGGCGGCAGAACGCCAGCCGGTGGCGCAGCCCGGTCGCCTCCGGCGTCCACCGCAGCAGGCCCGGCCCCTCCTGCCGCAGCCCGTCCAGCAGCGCCGCCGCGACCAGCTCCGGGTCCGGCGCGGTGAGCGGCCGGTCGACCAGCTCGACGGCGCCGAGCCGGACCACCTCGCGGGCCACCACGTCCCCGCCGGACCAGGCCACCTCCCGTCCGGTGTCCAGCAGCGCCGCCCCGGCCTCCCGGGCGGTCGCCTCGTCGATCGGTGCGGCGAGCCGCACCCGGGCGGCGGGCGCGCCGGGGGAGCGGTCGGCCACCGCGACGGCCAGCCACGCCGCTCCGGTCAGCCCCGACCCGGGCGCCAGCTCCGCGGCGGTCCCGCCGGCCATCAGGTACGCGGACCCGCCCGGCCGCCGTGAGCGGGCCAGCCGTTCCGGGTACGCCAGTCCGGCGAGCAGCCCCGCGGCCAGATCGTCCGGCAGGCGCTCCCGCTCGTTCGCCGCCGACCGTCCGCCGCTCACGCTGCGCTGCGCCGTCGAGTCGGCGCGCGTGCCGGCGGAATGCCGGTCGGCGGGCAGGGCGGCGCGCAGGCGGCGTACCTCGGTGCGCCAGCGCGCGGTGGCGGCCGGGTCGGCGCCGTCGCGCAGCCGGCGCCAGCGGGCGGGCAGGTCGTCTCCCGTCCCGCCCAGCGTGTCCTCGCCGAGGATCGCCACCACCTGGGCGGCCCGGTCGGCACCCACCCGGGGCGCGCCGTCCAGCAGCGCCCGCGCCAGCCGGGGATGCGTGCCCGCCGCCGCGGCCGCCCGTCCCCGCGCGGTGATCCGGCCGTCGTGGTCCACCGCGCCGAGCGTGGTCAGCGTCTCCCGCGCCACAGTGAGCGCGGCCGGCGGCGGTGGGTCGGGCAGCGCCAGCCCGGTGCCGTCCGGTGTGCCCCAGGCCGCCAGCTCCAGCGCGAACCCGGTCAGGTCGGCGGTGGCGATCTCCGGTTCGGGCTGCGGGGCGAGCCGCTCGTGCGTCGCCTCCGACCAGCAGCGGTAGACCGCCCCGGGCGCCTCCCGTCCGGCCCGGCCGGCGCGCTGGGTGGCCCCGGCCCGCGACACCGGCACGGTCACCAGCGCGCCCAGCCCCCGGGCCAGGTCGGTGCGGGGCACCCGGCTCAGTCCGGCGTCCACCACCACCCGGACGCCGGGGACGGTCAGGCTGCTCTCCGCCACCGCCGTCGCGAGCACCACGCGCCGTCCGGCAGCAGGGGTGAGCGCCGCGTCCTGGGCGGGCCCGGGCAGCCGTCCGTGCAACGGCAGCACCGCGATGTCGCGGAGGTCGGCCAGGCGGCGCGCGACGGCGCCGATCTCACCCGCGCCGGGCAGGAAGACGAGCACGTCACCGTCGCGTTCGCGCAGCGCCCGGCGGACCGTGGCTGCCACGTGGTCGAGCAGCGCCGGGTCGACCCGGCCGGCACCGGGCGGCGTCACCGGGCGCGGCGGCGGCGCCCACACCCGCTCGACCGGGTGCAGCGCGGCCGCGGCGCGTACCACGGGGGCGGGGTCGCCGGCGCCGAGCAGCGCGGCGAACCGGTCCGTCTGCGGGGTGGCCGACATCGCCAGCAGCCAGAGGTCCGGGCGCAGTGTGGCGCGGGCCTCGACGCTGAACGCCAGCGCCAGGTCGGCGTCGAGGTGCCGTTCGTGGCACTCGTCGAGCACCACCGCGTCCACGCCCGGCAGCTCGGGGTCGTGGTGCAGGCGGCGGACCAGCAGGCCGGTGGTCACCACCTCGACCCGGGTACGCGGCCCGGTCCGGCGCTCGCCGCGCACCGCGTACCCGATCCGGTCGCCGACCCGCTCGCCGAGCAGGGCGGCCATCCGGTGCGCGGCGGCGCGGGCGGCCACCCGCCGGGGCTGGGCGATCACCACGCGGCCGGTGACCGCGTCGGCGACCGCGAGCGGCGCGGTGGTGGTCTTGCCGGTGCCGGGCGGCGCCACCAGGACGGCGGCGCCGCGCTCGCGCAGCGCGCCGACGAGCGCCGGCAGGACCGGGCGGACCGGCAGGTCGAGCGGGATGTCGGCGAGCACGGCCCCACTCTCGCACCGCGCCGCCGGACGGTCCGCGTTGCCCCCGGAACGCGGAACGGCCCGGCCGGCGCACCGCCGACCGGGCCGGGTGGGCCGCCGCGCCGGGTCCGCCGACCCGGCCGCCGCCCCCTTTGCTAGTACGTTCCGTCGAGCTGACCGCGCAGCTTGGTGAGCGCCCGGGCCAGCAGCCGGGACACGTGCATCTGCGAGACGCCGATCTGCTCGGCGATCTGCGACTGGGTCAGGTTGCCGTAGAAGCGCAGCGTGAGGATCTTCTGCTCGCGCTGGTCGAGCGTGGCGAGCGCCGGGCCGAGGGCGACGCGCATCTCGGCCAGCTCGAACTCGCCGTCCTCGCCGCCGAGCAGATCGCCCAGCTCGGTGGCCCGCTCGCCGTCGCCGGTCGGGGTGGACAGCGACACCGCGTTGTACGCGCGGGCGCCCTCCAGGCCCTCCAGCACCTCTTCCTCGGTGAGCTTGAGGTGGGCGGCGATGTCGGCGACAGTCGGCGAGCGGCCGAGCGTCTGGAGCAGCGTGCTGTTGGCGTCGGAGATCGCCAGGCGCAGCTCCTGGAGCCGGCGCGGCACCCGGATGTCCCAGGTGCGGTCGCGGAAGTGGCGCTTCAGCTCGCCGATGATGGTGGGGATGGCGTAGCCGGCGAAGTCGACGCCGCGCGACGGGTCGAACTTGTCGATCGCCTTGATCAGGCCGATCGCCGCGGTCTGCGCCAGGTCGTCGTTGGGCTCGCCCCGGCCGCTGTAGCGGTGGGCCAGGTGGTTCGCCAGCGGCAGCCACGCCTCGATGGCGCGGTCGCGCAGCGCCGGCCGGGACGGGTGGTCGGCGGGCAGCGCGGCCATCGCGGCGAGCAGGTCGGCGGCGCTGTCGGTGAGCGAGCGGGGGTCGAGCTTCGCGGAGGCGGCCGGCGTGGTCGCCCGGGCGCTGATCGTGGGAGCGGTCATGGGTTGTCCTCCCTGCACCTCGTCCACGGAAGAAAAAAGACGTGACGCTTAGGTTTAGGTTTCGGTCGTACGTTCGGAAGCCACCATAGCCCGATCGTGCTGCGGAAATCTAGCCGAAAGTACGATGTACTTAAGGTGTAAGCAGCCACGAAAGACGTGAGCCGGTCGATATCGCGCTCGGCAGGGTGGTGGGGTGGCGCTGACCGGTCGGCCCCGGTCGTACCCCGACCGGTCAACGTGGAATCCGACAGGTGGGCGAAGTGTCGCCTTTCTGTCGTTGTCCCGCCGACGGGACCGCCCGTAGCGTCCGTAGCGACACGTCAACGGAGGCACCGTGCTGGATCCCGCCGCGCCGCAACTCGTCATCAACGCCCGGACGCTGCTGTTCAGCTGGCTCCCGGCGGATCCCGGCGCGGTCGAGACGCTGGTGCCCGCCGGTCTGCGCCCGCACCCGCAGCGGCAGGTGTTCGTCAATCAGTACGTCGTCGACGACGAGACGCAGACCTCCGGCTTCGGGGCGTACTCGCTCACCTACGTGGGTGTCTCACTGGCGGACATGGACCCGCCCGACGGCGAGACGCCCGGCGGCTTGTGGACGCACTACCTCGCCTCCAGCGAGCGGGTCCGGCGGTACGCGGCCGCGCGGGGCGCTCCCGCCGCCGCCGGGGAGACCCGCCTCGACCTGCGCGGCGATCAGCTCACCGCCGAGACCCGGGCCGCCGATGGCACGCTGCTGATCCGGGTCACCGCCCGGATCGGGCACACCGGCACCGAGGCGCACAACGGCCACCACCGCTACCTCACCCGCCGCGACGGCGAGCTGATCGTCACCGACTACCCGTACGTGGCCGAGCCGGTGTCACCGTTCGAGGTCGAGTCGGTGGAGTTCCCGGCGCCGGAGCACCCGGTCCACGCGCTGCGGCCGGCCAACCCGCTGCACGTCTGCTGGGGCTTCTACTCGCCGCGCGTGTCGTTCGCGTACCCGGCCCGCCCGAACGTGCCGGACGAGGTGGCGGACCTTCACCAGGTGCCCGCCCGCCGGGCCCGCAGCGGCCTGCCGTCCGGGTCGTAGACCAGCCGGTACGCGGGCAGCGCCCAGAGCCGCGTACGCCAGGGCAACCGCTCCGGACGGTGGGGCCGCAACCGGCCCGGCGGACGGGGACCGGCCCGGCCCCCGGCGTGCCAGCGATCCAGTTCCTCCGCCGCCGCGGTGATCGCCGCGACCGCGTCCGCCGGGTCCAGCAGGTCGTCGTCCTGCGCGCCGCCGGGATCACGGTCCAGGTGCTCGCGCCACAGCCTCAGCCGCAGGTCGCGGGCGAACACCCGGGCGCCGTCGCCCAGTCCGGCCGGGTCGGCCGGCGCCCGCTCGTCGCGGGTGTCGTCGAGCACCGCGCAGGACAGCTCGCTGTCGTGCGTCCAGGACCGGCGGTTGAAGTTGTCGCTGCCCACGCTGGCCCAGACGTCGTCCACCACGCAGACCTTGGCGTGCACGTACACCGGCGTCCCATCGTGGTTCTCCACGTCGAACACGTGCACCCGTTCCGGCGCGGCCCGGTGGCACAGCGACAGCGCCTGCTCCCGGCCGACCATGTTGGGCGGCAGCGCGAGCCGGCCGTCCACGTCCGGGTGCCGGGGCACGACCGCGACCAGGTGCAGGTCCGGGTGCTCGTGCAGCGCCTGCGCGAACAGTTCGGCCACCTCGGTCGACCAGAGGTACTGGTCCTCCAGGTAGATCAGCCGCCGGGCCCGGCGTACCGCCTTGGTGTAGCCGCGGGCCACCGTGCGCTCGCCGTCGGGGGCGAAGGAGTAGCGGGGCCGCACCGCCGGGTAGGTGCGCAGGACCTGCACGTGGTGCGGCCCGCAGGGCGGCGGGTCGGCGGGCTGCTCGGGCAGCGGGTCCGGGCGCAGGTCGGAGCCGCGCAGCCGGTCCCGCAGGTACGCCATCGGGTTCTCCGAGTCCAGCGGCAGCGGGTCGGCCCACCGCTCCCGGAACGTGGTGTCCAGCGCGCCGACCACCGGCCCGCGCACCGCCAGCTGCACGTCGTGCCAGGGCGGCGTGGGGCCGTACCGGGGGGACATGCCGATCGGCTGCGGGTCGCCGGCGTGGCCGGCGTCGTCGCGGCGGCTGTGGCACAGGTCGATGCCGCCGGCGAAGGCGATGTCGCGGTGCGGTTCGCCGGGGCGGCGCAGCACCACGAGCTTCTGGTGGTGCGAGCCGCCGCGCCGGACCCGCTGGTCGAGCAGCACCTCGCCGCCGGCCGCGCGGATCGCCTCGCTGAGGTCGCGGTTCTCCTCCTCGCTGTAGGAGAGCGTGTCGAGGTGGGAGCGCCAGATCAGGCCCTTGACGATGACCCCGCGCTGGGCGGCCTGGGCGAACAACTGCGCCACCGTCGGGCCGTCCGGGCGCATCCGCTCGTCCGGGTCGCCGCGCCAGTCGGTGAAGAACAGGTGGTCGCCCGCTGTGAGCGACTCCACCTCGCTGACCAGGCGGTCGAAGTACGCGGCACCGTGAATGAGGGGCTCGGCGAGGTTTCCATCGGTCCAGACGGGTAACTCTGACCTCGGGTTGGCGCGTTCCTGTGCGGTGAGGAACCAGTCCCGCAGAGTCACGTTCCACCCCCCGAGGTCGACGACGTCCTCACACGGTAGGACCCCCGGCAGGGCCCCGCACGTCGAGCAGCAGGTCGGCGTGGGTGCCGCGCGTCAGGGGTGCGCCGGACCCCTGGATCGCGATACCGAGGAGGCACCGACATGCCCGCCGAGACGACGAACACCGTGACCGACCGCGACCAGGCGGTGGAGGGGGAGCGGGGTGCGCTGGTGGCGGTCCTGTTGATGGTGATCCTCGGGGTGGCCGGGATCTTCGCCGTCTCCTGAGACCGCGGCCGGGCGCCCCGGCGAACCGGGGCGCCCGTAGCAGGTCAGGGCCGGTCGCCCTGGCCGTCGCTGTGCGGCACCCGCCCGGTCGGGATCACCCCGAGCCGGCCGGCCTGGAAGTCCTCGACCGCCTGGATCAGCTCGGCGCGGGTGTTCATCACGAACGGGCCGTAGTGCGCCACCGGCTCGCGGATCGGCTGGCCGCCCATCAGGTAGAGCTCCAGCGCCGGGGCGTTGGAGTCCTGCGTCCGGTCGGCGGTGATCCGCAGCGCCTCACCGGGACCGTGCACGGCGAGCTGGCCGAGGTGGATCGGCCGCCGGTCGGTGCCGACCGTGCCGCGGCCGGCCAGCACGTACACCAGCGCGTTGAAGTCGGACCGCCAGGGCAGGCTCATCTCGGCGCCGGGCTGCAACGTGACGTGCGCGATGGTGATCGGCGTGTGCGTCGAGCCCGGACCCCGGTGCCCGGCGACCTCGCCGGCGATGACCCGGATCAGGCCGCCGCCGTCGGGCGTGGTCAGCAGCGCCGACTCCCGGCCGCGGATGTCCTGGTAGCGCGGCGCGCTCATCTTGGCGACCCGGGGCAGGTTGACCCAGAGCTGGAGGCCGTGGAACAGCCCGCCGCTCATCACCAGGTGCTCCGGCGGCGCCTCGATGTGAAGCAGGCCACTGCCTGCAGTCATCCACTGGGTGTCGCCGTCGGTGATGGTGCCGCCGCCACCCGTCGAGTCCTGGTGGTCCATGATCCCGTCGATCATGTAGGTCACCGTCTCGAAGCCGCGGTGCGGGTGCCAGGAGGTGCCCTTCGGCTCGCCCGGCGCGTAGTCGACCTCGCCCATCTGGTCGAGGTGGATGAACGGGTCCAGCTCGGTCATCGGCACGCCGGCGAAGGCCCGGCGGACCGGGAAGCCTTCGCCCTCGTACCCGCTGGGGGCGGTGGTGACCCGGCGGACCTGGCGGTATTCGGTGGCCTCGCCGAGCTCGGGCAGGCGGGGCAGGACGAGGACGTCGTCGACGGTGATCGCGGGCATCGCGGGACTCCTTACTTGTCGGCCGGGGTGGACGACGCGGTGCGGTCGGCGCGCAGGCGCCGGCCGAGCCGCTCGAAGACCCGGGTGAGGCAGGCGACCTCGGCGTCGTCGAGGTCGTCGATCAGGTGGGCGCGTACGGAGCGCAGGTGGTGCGGCGCGGCCTCGCGCAGGGCGAGCAGGCCGGCCGCGGTGAGCACTGCCTCGCTGCCGCGCCGGTCCGCCGGACACGCCTCCTTCGCGACGAGGCCGCGCTTGCGCATCGTGGTGATCTGGTAGGTCAGCCGGCTCGGTGAGAACACCAGCCGGTCGGCCAGCTCACCCATGCGCAGCCGCTGGCCGGGCGCCTCGGAGAGCAGCACCAGCACGTGGTAGTCGGCGAAGCTCAGGTCGCTGTCGGCGCGCAGGTCGTCCTCGAGCCGGGTGAACAGCCGCTGGCTCGACTCGATGTACGCGCGCCAGCAGGCCATCCGCTCCGCGTCCAGGCTCTCCGTCATGGCTGCGAGACTAGCACTATTTAAAATTTAAACAAGTCCCTCTGTCGTGCTCGGTTGGCCAGGCGCGGTTGAGTCTTTGAAACCTGAACGGGTGGCCCCGGCTAGGGTCGGGGGATGGACGATCTCGACCTGCTCGACTGGCGGGAGCGGGTGGCCCGGCTCTACCTGTCCGACCTCGACCTGACCGGGTTCCGGGCCGCGCGTGACGAGCTGTTCCGCACCCATCCGAGCAGCCCGGTGCCGCCCGCCGACCGGCCCGGCTTCACCGGCCTGCGCTGGTACCCGCCCGACCCGTCGGCGGTGGTCGAGGCACCGCTGCGACCGGCCTCCGGTGAGCTGCGCATCGACACCGGCGGCCCGGACGGAGTGGTCGCGTACCGGCGGGTCGCGGTCGCCGGGACGCCGTGGGGACCGCTCACGCTGTGGTGGATCGAGGCGTACGGGGGCGGGCTGTTCCTGCCGCTGCGCGACGGCACCTGCGGCGACGGCTCGTACGGCGGGGGCCGGTACCTCACCGACACGGTCAAGGGCACCTTCGGCCGGGGCCTGACAGTGCTCCCCGGTGACCGGGTCCGCCTGGACGCCAACTACCTCTACAACCCCTCCTAGTCAAGTTCATGTTGGACCGGCTAGCCTGCGTGCCATGGCGCTTCTCAACAGGACAGTCGGCGTGGTTCGCCTGAGCAGGCACAGCAAGCGTGCCGATGACCCCTCCACCAGCCCTGACAGGCAACGCAACGTCATTAAGTCTGACCGCAGCCTTCACCTCGTCGGGTGGGCGGAAGACCTAGGCGTGTCTGCTGCCAAGGTGCCGCCGTGGGAGCGGCCTGGCCTGTCTGAGTGGCTACGCAGGCCTGAGGATTGGGACACCCTGGCCTTCTGGAAGCTTGACCGCCTGGTGCGCTCTGTCGGTGACTTCGCAGAGATGGTCAAGTGGGCGAGAGGCAAGCCGAACAGCACTGGCCTTCCGCCTGTCGACAAGCCCAAGAATCTCGTCAGCATCACGGACAAGATCGACCTCAACTCTCCTATGGGTCGAGCCATGGCAGGCATGATCGCTGTCTTCGCAGAGCTTGAAGCGGACATCATTCAGGAGCGTGTGAACGACGCTCGCGCGGAAATGTACGCCTCGGGTAGGTGGCCTGGCGGACGTTATCCGTACGGCTACAGGCCAGTACAGAGGGCTGAAGGGGGATGGGAACTTGAGGTAGTCCCTGAGGAAAAGGACATCATCCTTCAGTTCGTAGCCTTGGGCATTGCCGGTAAGCCGTTCTTCCCGTTGCAGATGAAGCTTGAAGAGGCTGGTGTCCCGACTCCTAAGGGAGGGAAGACGTGGCGCAACGTCAACGTCGGCTCGATGATGCGTAGCCGTGCCCTGCTGGGTGAATACACCTTCAAGTCTATTAACGGTGAGGACGGAATTCCGGTAGACCCGGTGAGGGCTGAGCCTCTGATCTCCGTGCAAGAGTTCAATCAGCTTCAAGAGGCGCTTGCGGGCAACCCTAAGCGTGTGCGTGAGACTGGCGTGTCTCTGCTGAACGGCATCGGCTTCTGCGCCTTCTGCGGTGAGCCGATGTATCACCGGACCATGAAGGAGAGCATCAAGAAGTCCGGTGGACGCAGAAAGGGTTACCGCTACTACGGATGTGGTGGGCAGTGGTCCCGCCGTAATGACTGCAAAGTCAAGGCACTCCGAGGTGAGTGGATTGAGGATGCTGTTGCTGAGATCGTGCTAGCGCACATCGGTGATCTAGAGATCATGCGCAAGCAGCGCATTGGAGGCGTGTCTCATGCCGCTGAGATTGCTGAGCTTGAGACTGCTCTAGAGGATCTGCTTGCCCGTAGCGAAGGAAAAGGCCCTGCCGTACTCAAGGCCTACCAAAAGCGTATTGACGCCGTAGAGGCGAAACTAGAGGCCTTAGCGGCTATCCCTGAGCGTGAGCCTGAGGTGCGCCTTGTCAGCACAGGGCAGACCTACGCTGATGCGTGGGAATCAGCAGACGTAGACGGTAGGCGGGAGCTGCTTCAGGCTGCTGAGTTGACTGTCTTCATGGCTAATCCTCAGGAGGGCAGGGAATTCCACGCTGTCAAGCAGGCCTGGGAAAACCTGAAGCTAACTGAGGGTAACCGTTACATGGTGGAGCTTGAGCCTTCTGATACTGGCTCATTCCATGCCTGGCTGATCTGGACTGGCGACATGGCGCAGAGGATTCAGACGCGCATGAGCGCGTAACAGTTCCCATAGAAGGGCCGGTGATCCTCACAAGGGGTTGCCGGCCCTTCTGTGTACGCAGCGTGGTTCTGCGCGGGCGCGCTAATTTGAGTGTAGTTACTTAGTGAACCCCTCATAGTAAATACCCTCCGGAGGAGGGTATAGAGATAGAGGCAGTAGTAGTGATAATCCCTCTACAGATGCACATACTCAAAACCGCGCGCTCGCCCAAACCTTGCTTCGCTCTGGCTGACACTTGTGCAACATTAAGGTTTGATCACATACCGGGTTTCATGATCAAGTTGACGATATACTAAGAGGGAAGAAAGAACGATCAGCTCAATTACCTCTTCTAGTGAGGGATGCCCCCTGGTGGATCTGGCCAGTGAAGCCAGGGGGTTCAGGGTTGAAGTTCCACTTCCCCTGAGAATCCCAACAACTAGAAACCAGGTATTTCCATGTCAACCAAGATTGAATTCCTGCCAGGGGATCTGGCAGCAGCAGTATTCGCGCTAGCGAACAATCGAATCAATTTCTACGTGCCTAGTGCCTACGAGGTAGGGATGGGCAACGCAAGCAGACGAGCCACGGTGAGCGCTGAAACCCTGGCTTACTTCAAGGATCGGCTGAGCTTCAGTGTGAGTCGCCAGGATGCCGACAGGCAGCTAGCTAGACTCCTGACTCTGGCCTCTGATTACCTCGCTCACTTGAGCGCTCCTATCAGCCTGTGGGCTAGGGAGTCGATGAACAAGCTTCCGCAGACTCGATACAAGGCGGTACGCCGTAACTGTGGTCTGCTGGTGGAAATTCTTTCCACGCTGGCTTTCCATCGCAGGAACACCAACCTCATCGTTGCTCAGCTTGATCTCACCTTCATGTACCGGGAGATGTTTGGACTGAAGGTGTCTAGGGATGCCTGCAAGACTGCTCTGATCAAGCTTGCTGAGGCTGAGCTAATCACTCTCAAGCTAGGGGAGAAGAACGGCTATGCCTCTAAGGTGAAGCTGCTTACCTCTGTGGATCACCTAGCCTCAGCCCTTCATTAAGGGCGGGTCCATATAGTGGATCTTGAAAGGAAGATGCCTTCCGGCCTGGGAAGATAGGACTTGCTGAGGGTCTCATCTATCCCGGACGGAAGGCACCTGTCAGGTG
>NZ_LEKG01000109.1:0-25092 GCF_001029515.1 Micromonospora sp. RV43
GGTTTACGCTGTGGCACGCGGCCACCGCCAGATCTGAAGTCATGTCCACAGCAGACAGACGATCACGCGGTGGCCGCACCTCGTCTACCCGGCCCCACCAGCGACATCTCAAACGGCGGCTGCCGTACTAGGACCACCTTCTGCCGCCCGAGCAGAAAGTCGATGGTGTCGATCTTGAAGTCGACACCATCGACGGGCAGGTCGGGACAGGTGAGCGTGTCAATGACATCGTTGAGCGAGCGGGGCTTGCCGTGGCTGGCCATGTACCGGAAGGACGTCGCGTAGATCTCGTCGAAGGGCAGTGGCCGCAGACAGAGCTGCTGCGGCGTGGCCACCGCCCACGTCCAGCTGATTTCGGGGAACGCGGGCCAGCCCTTGGGCATCTCCACGACGGCACTGCCGGATGTCAGCTCCGTGCGGAGGCGGTTGACTTGGGTGGCGGCTGAACTAACCCAGTCCTCGATCTTGGTGACTTCGGGAAGCGAGATGGCGTCGATGGGCCACTTGATCTCGAGACAGAGGCCTCGCCGCTGGCTCGGGTCCACCGCCACCACGTCAAGGTCGCCAGCCGTTCGGCGGTCTTGACGCCGGGCTCGTATCCGGTCGGCCACAAGGACTCCAGGTATCTGACCGAGCCAGTCCTTCCACTTCACTGCCCGGTTTCCCTGCCGTTGACCGACGGGCCCGTACCGGCCGGGGTCGTACGCGGAACTACGCAGGATGATCGCGTCAATGACCCGAGGCGTGATGAGCGGCGGGCACACGATGATGGTGTCCTCGAGCTTTGCCAGCGGTGATACGCGGCAGGAGCGGCCGCTAGCGTAGGTGAGGCGTTCGATGATGGCGTCGATGCATGCTGTCGAAACCGTTGGAAGCAGCTCGGCCGTCATCTCCAGCAGCGTGGTCCGACGGAGGCTCGCCAGAGTCGTCTCGGTGCGCTTGAGCATGCGCGCCGCCGCCTCGCACAGTGAGGCGAATCCCATGACGGCCGACAGCACATCAGCGACTTGGCCCACGGTCAGGCCGCCATCGAGTTGGAAGGAGTCGGGGAGGTTTCCCTCCGGCAGCGCGTGGCGGTAGGCGTCGACAGCCGTCTTCGCGCGCTGCGCCGCCGCGCGGAGGACATCCGCCGGGGGGAGTTCTCGGGATGCTCTTGGCCGGCTCCGGATCCATGCCCGTTCGACTGACGTGATTCCGGGAAGGTTGGCAGGGGCGATGGCGTGTTCGAGGAAGGCGTCGGCCGCCTCAACTGCGGGATTCCAGCGGTGTCGGATCCGGAAGGCCTCGCCACGACGGCGAACCTCGTAACCACCGGCCCTGAGGGTGCCGCGGAGGTTGTCGAGGCGGGTCGCTTCCAGGGCGGCGAGGCAGATATCCGCGGCCTCTACGTCTTCGCAGGGCCCTTGTCCCACGGGAATCTCGTGGTGCCACGTGATGATCTGGGCGAGGACGGACTCCCATGGCACATCGCTATCACGCGCTTGAGCAATCTCCATTGCACGGAGGCGAGTCGCATGCTGGAGCAGCGTGAGCAACCGCTCCGGCGCGGACCGCCAGCCGGGAAGTTCGCGCGCCGCCTGTCGGCGGCTGTCGATGAGGCTCTGGAGCTCGTCGTCGGGTCTCACGTCGTCATCCCGAGTCTCCCCGTCCTCTCGCTCCTGTCGAATTGGCCTTATCGATTGTTCAGCATCGGCCTGGCCGTGGCGACCCCCCAACGCCAGTGCTGCGGCTTCGCCGGGCCACGGTCCGTTGCGCCATCGAGGGCGCCGGCCGGGCTTGAGGTCAGAGTCGGCACAGGATGCCACCATCGCCGAGCCAGGTTGTCGGTGCCGACTGGTCAACTTGCCGGGCGACCGGATCCGTCAGGAGGAACGAGTCGTACGGGGGTCCCGGGCCTGTTCATGCGCTCGCTTCTCTTTCCGGTGCCTTCCGGTGCCTTCCGGTGCCGACGCCAGCTGAACTTTTCAGGCGGAGCCGACATTCCGGGTGCGCACGCCAGTGTCGGCTCCGCGTGAAAATTCAGCCCGGCGTTGACAGCGGCTGGTGGTGCGGGCAGGAGGAAGGCTACGGCGGCGTACCGCAAACCGACAAGGTCCTCAGGGCTGGTCACCAGCCAGTTGAACGTCCCACGTCTTGGCTGCTGACCAGACCGAGCGGCAGGCAACTGTCCGGTCCGACCCTCCAGGCTCCCACTCCCAGCTGCCACGTTTCCTGCGGATCGAGGCCCGAGCCCGAAGACAGTACGGTGTTCATCGTCGCATGTGGTGTGAGGAGGGGCGATGCAGGTCCTCTATGTCGTGGAGTTCGAGGTCCGGCCGCGGGACGACTCAGTCGATCCGTACGCGGTGACGCTGGCCAGCATCGTTTCCTGGCTCGCCTTGGCCGCAGGCCAGAGCGTTGACCAGAGTGCGATGGAATCCAGCGGTCGTCTCGACCTTCGGCCAAATCGGTCCGGTGCTCCGCGCACAGCCGTCTGGGATGTCGCCGGCGCAGAGGACTCGAAAGCGGTCCGAGTTGAGGTCCGCGACGAGAGCCGGGAGTCGGGCCCTGTTTTCGTGACCCGCCTGACGCTCGGACAGCTCGCTTCAGGAACGACTGTCCGCGTATCGATGGCAAGGGAGAGCCCACCGACATGGCTCTCACCCGCGCCACCGGCGGACCTCCGGCAACCAGGCGTCATCCGTTCGCTACTCGAAGACGACCAGATCGTGCTCTCGATCGTCGGACAGTTGCAAGACGGCCGCTACCTGCAGGTTCGTACCGATGCTGAGGTCGCCACTCTGGTTGGGGCCATTCGCAAGCCCTCGCGGCTGCCGATCCTGCTCATCCACACCCGAACACTGCCTGCACTTGCGGCAGCTCGGACAGCCGCAGCGAAGCTCGTCGGCCTTGTTCGTGTCGTGACTCTCGACTATCGAGCTTCGCGTGCTCTCGACGCTGACCTGCCCGGGTACGCGCCACCACTCGCAGGGGCTCGGCTGGTTTGGAGCGATCCATCCGCACCCACAGTCTCGTTTGACGAGTCGCAAGTCAGCTCCGCCGACTCGGATATGTTGCGAGCTCAACTGATGCGTTTGCTCGCGCCGGTCTCGGTTCTCGCACGCGGTCTGGACCGCGCCTATCGTGAGGCGCGTCGCGCAGAGATCGCTTACCAGGATCGTGATGCACGAGCCCGGACAGAACATGCGCTAGCCGAAGGCGACACCAGCGCGCAGATCGAAGCACTGCGAGATGAACTGGCTGCCGCCCGTGCAGGCGCCGATGATTGGCAGCAACTTGCCGCCGAGGAGGAGCAGCGGGCCGATCGCTTCCAGACGGAAGCTGGGAAAGTGCCCGCACTTGAAGCGAAGATCGAGCAGCTCACGATTGCGCTTCGCGCAATCTCCGTGCCGGGTGACACTGAGGCGACTGAGGAGGATCCGTGGGCTGTTCTTCCCGGGCTCGTTGCGGGCAACGCCTCCAGCGCGGAGGGCCTCTTCCTTCATCTCGCGGATGCTGCAGCCGGGCGCATCGTTTTCACGGATCGAGCCGCCTCGTCCTGGAAAAAGAGCAAGTACCCCTTTCCAGACGAGATGGCCGAGTGTCTGACCAAACTCGCTCGCGTGGCGGTCGCGCTCTACGACGGCAGCGATCGGAACTATCCGCATCTCGACACGTGGATAAGGGATGAGTTTGATCTCAGAGTCGCCTTGCAGGACGACAAGATCGAAAAGACCTCAAAAATCCGATACTTCGACTATGAGGGCGCGACGCGCGACCGAACTCCGCACGTCAAAGTGAGGGATTACGCGCCACCGTCGCAGGTGGGACGGATCCACTTCGCGCTCGACCCCGAAAATCGCAGGCTGATCGTCGACCATGTAGGGCTGAAGCTGTACTGATCGACACCACAAGAGCACACCGTGCGGTGTGACGGCCTCGAAGCTCGTGATGAGCGTGAGCGGCGGCGCGATGATCATCGCGGTTGGCGCCAAGCGGATGTGCCGGATCAGCGTGTCAGCGTCCCCAGATTCTTGATCCGATCGCCCGCTTTCGAATGCCACAGCAGTTGCGTGCGCCGCCGGACGGCGTCGCTGAGTCCCACTCTGTCCGCCGCTCGCAGTACTCGTCCTCGCAGCGCGTCCCTTTCTGTCTCGCCGTAGATGAGCAGGGCGCCGCACTCGTACCCACGTTCCGCTTGAAGGAACACACTGAGGGTATCGATGTCTTTGCGTAGCGGCGCGGGCCTGAGGGGGGCCGCTGCCTTGACTTCAACCACGACCGCGTTGTGCCTCCAGTCCCCAGGTTTGTGCCAGACCAGGTCCGGCTTGTGTTGCCCGCCGTCGATGACCGCGTTCAGGCCCGCCTTGTCAATTTCTCCTGACAGTACGTAGGCGGGTGCGCCTGCGGCTGCGCCCCAGGGCCCTTCGCTCAGCACCCGGATCTGGTGGTAAAGCTCGTAGCAGTACACACGTTCGCGATAGCGCGTCACGGGTCCGGTGGTGTTGTGAACTGCGACCGGAAGGAGGAACCAGCGCTCGGGTACGCGCCGGGCTGCCTCGTCGAGAAGCCTCAGGAATGCGGCCACTGGCTCGGGGGTAGACGGGTCCACGATAGAGCCTTTCTCGTCGATCTACCACAGCAGTCTGCCCGGGCTGGCCAGCTACTGCAAACGGGCGCATAGGAGCCAGTCAGCGCAGAAAGCCATCCGCTTCCTGGAGGGCTACGTCGCCCGACAGATCTTCCCCCTGATCGCCGGAGCTCTGTCACCAGCAACAACGCCGATTTCCGCGACTTGTCAATCATGGGGGCGTCATTACGCGGTGAGTGCCCAGTCTCCGTAGCGTTTGCCGTGGAAGGCGGGGTCGTCGTCGCCGCAGCCAATGGTGGCGATGACGTCCCTGGCTGCAGCTGCGTCTCAGGTGAGCCGGGCCGGGCTGTCCCTGTGATGTCGATGCCGGCGTCGCGCATGACTGCAACGGTCACCGGGTTGATCTGCTTGGCGGGCAGAGCGGACCTCGACGGTGTCGTCGGCAAGGCGGCGGAGCCGGCACGTCCGGCCACCTAGGAGCGGCCGGCGTTGTGGACGCGGATGACGCGAAACGATCGCCCGCATGCTGCAGACAAATAACGAGTCAGGACGCTAGGGCAGCCCGAATCTTTGGATCCTGCCGACCTCCACTATCAGCGCGTCCAGCGGGTATCGGGCGAAGGCCTGCGGTAGAACGAAGTGGGTCCATAGGCGCCGTTGATCGGCGATTCCGATGAAGGCGAAGTCCAGGGCGAGTTGGCAGGCGACGAACAGTTTCGCGGACTCCGAGGCGTCGGCGGCTGTCGTCGCTTCGCCGATCGCCATGAGTTCCGGAGATTCCAGGAGGACCCGACGTGGCACGTACGCCACGCACCCACCGCCACCACCCTTGCCAGCGTCGAAGCCGAGTCCGATGAGTTCCTCCTCCGCGCAACCGAGGGTGAAGGCCGTCATCGCGTGGAGGTCCGTGGGCTCAGGCCACCCCGGGTGGTCGGTGCGGGCCATAAGATTGTTCACCCGGAAGGATAGTGCCCGGTCCAGGACCAACCGAACCTCGGCATCGGTGTATCTCGCGGTATACGCAGCCCGCGCTAACCTACTCAGGTCCGGGCCTAGCCGCGCAGCTGGCCCTGCGCCGCCCTGATCGGTCTCAGGAGCTGAGTTTTTATCTCGTCGGGGACATCGGCTGCGGACAGCCGCGACCGCTCGGTCGTAAGCCAGTCCGACAGCAAGGGCACCTCGACGTGTGCCGGCCTGGCCTCACGAGTCGGCTCGGACTCGTCGCTGTCGCCAAGGATCGGTCGCCAGTCCGCAGCGAACAGGTGCCTGGCCTGGGCGGAGCCTCGCAGCCGGCCAGCGGGTGGTTCCGCTCCGTCGTCCCGCCGCGCCGGTGGCTGCGCCGACGCTCCTTGCACCGACGTTAGGTGGGCAACGACGACGGCGGTCAGGTCGGCCGTCGGGTTCGCGGATGCCGGATCCGATGCTTCCGTAAGGGCCGCCGCTGGTGCCCGCCGCAGCGCGGCCACGGCCCGGATCACCTCGACAGCCGCGTAGAAGGCCACCGCCGCCAGACCGGCCGGCCACACGCGGGGAGAAGTCGTGACGATGTTCGTGACCAACCCGACCAGGGCACCCGCTAGCACGGCGGCGATTGCCAGCAGACCGTGGGACCATGCGGTACCGCGCAGTCGGATCACACGGACCACGATAGGGCCGCTTGCAACCAACTCCACGGGGCCGAGGGCGACGGCGGCGCCACTTCGGTACGCAGCGGCGCCTGCGGGTGGCGGTTTCTTGTCAGGGCTGAGCGATCACTTTGATGCGGACGGCGCGAAGCGGTCAATGAGGTAGCGGGCGGCGGTGGTCAGCGCGTGGGTGCGAAAGTGCGCCTCACCAACAGGCGAAGTCCCTGGATGCGAGCCGTTGGTCTGTACGATTTTCCACAGTCCGCGGATGTAGAGGCCGCCGTCGTCGGCGGGAAGGTACCCCTGGTCAATCAAGAAACTAATTGCTCTACCGCCCGCGCCCTGGCTGGTTCGGGAGAATCCCTGTTGAACGGCCAGATGGGCGACCACTTCCTCGAACATAGACCGTAGCTGCCCGTTGGCAGCCTCGTGCCGCCCGTCCGTCAGGCTGTCCACGGCTTGCCGGTAGTGATTGTGTGCGACGGTCATTCCGAGCCGCTGGAAGTCCTCTTCGAGCGCGGACACCAGTTCCCCCAGCGGAACGTGAGGCTCATCGAGCGGGAGAATCCGGGCTTGGCCGTCGGTCCGGCGAAGGTCGAAACCCGCTGATCGAGTAGCCTCACGCAGCCGGTTGAACTGGTCATCGTCGCAGCGTTCCGCGACCAGGGTGATGAACTCCATCAAGCCCTTGGCAACGTCCGTGTCCTTCCCGGCAGCCTTCACCGCGCCGCCTAACGTGCTGGCGATGAGCTCGGTCTTGGCGTAGCGCTGTGAGCCGGAGCGAGGTGGCGGCTGAAAGCGTTGCAACCCACATTCAAGGAACCGCAGCTCCAGATCGGAGCTGGTGAACACGGACGCGTACTTGCCAGCTTGACCTACCGCCCGAGCCAACGTGAATGCCACGACTCCATGCTGCCACAAGCAGCGGTGAACGGTCTATCGATCCGATCGACGCATTGGTCGTTGCCCTCTGCCGATACTGCGGCAGTACGGATATTCCAACGGCGTGAATGGAGTTGGATTTAGCTTGCCGTTGACCTTCGGCTCCAGCCCGGTGTAGCTGCGGACGAGATCTCCATCACCAAGTGTGACCGCGGTGAGTGTCGGCGGAGGGGCTTGTCGGCTGGTGCTGCTTGTTCGGGTGACGGCCCCGCCGTAGCTCGATCAGTAGGTCACCGGTGTTGCGGCCGCGGTGATCCAGTTGCCAGTCCTTGGGCACGTGCCCGCCGTAGCGCGCCGCATGGATCAGCCGACGCCAGGCCGCCCTCACCTGTTCCGGTGGGTCCAGAACCTGCACAGACCCTTGCGCCGCCTCAATCAGGTCCAACAGCCCCTGCACTGAGGCGGGCGGCATCGTTGAGCCGGGCAGGGCGTCCATGCAGGGATGTTTTGCACACCTGCGCGAGACGACAAGGGAGGCTCGCGGCTGCTCCGCGACGCCCTCTAAGTAAGGCAGGCAGAACGGAAGTGGGCGAACCCATGCCGCGTACTGCGCTATGCCTCGAGAGTGACTCGCGGGGCGGCCTGTGAACCCGCGGCGACTACGACGCTGAGCAGGTCGACCGACATGCCCGCCTGCTGTGCGATGGACGCGACGGTGTGCCGGTGCTCGGCGAGGAGTTCGGCAGCTTTGCCTAGCAGGGAGGGCTGTTCGCGAGCGCCCAGGTCCGCTGGCTCCGGGTAGCCCCACTCGGCGAGCATGTTCATGGCTCGCCGATATGTGTAGTCGCCGTAAACGCCCATGGCGTGGCCTCGGTAGACAAGTGCTTTGAGCGAGAGGCCCCAGCGGCGTTTGACCTGCTGCAACTGGTCAAAGTCTAGCCGGGTGGGCAGCTCCTCACGGAGCTGGATGGTCGGCGCGAGGAAATGCGAGCCGAAGGCGGAAGCCTCCCGCTCGAGGATCTGGCTGCCGGGTTCAGCGTCGTGGTGCAGCAGCAGGTGGGCCAGTTCGTGCGCGGCGTCCATCCTAGAGCGCGCCTTGTCGTTCTTGTGCGGGCTGATGAACACGTACGGCCTGGTCCCGTACCAGTGGGAAAAGGCATCTACCCGTTCCGAGACGTCCGGCAGGGTGAGGACGACGACGCCGGCGGCCTCGAGCAGGCGGACCATGTGAGGCACGGGCCCGTCGCCTAGGCCGAAGGCGTGGCGCGCAGCAACCGCTGCTGCCTCGATGTCGCGGTTGGAGGCGTCCTCTGGCAAATCGATCGACGGCAGGTCCAGCGACGGCAGCTCCAGGTGCTGTTCGATGACGTCAACGACGCGCCAAGCGATTTCGCCGAAGGCGAGGGCTTGGTCTCGTTCGGCTTGCGTGGTGGTGCGCAGGCTGCGGAAGTGCGGGTGCCCTGCTGTGGCTGGAGCAGGTATGCCGGCGGCAAAGAACTGAACTGGGACGGCGAGGGCAAGGGCGAGGCGGGCCAGCGTCGCGGGCGACGGCCGGGACTGCCCCAGCTCGTACTGGCTCACTGCGGTGGCGGTCACACCGACCTGATGGGCCAGTTCCTTCTTGCGGATGCGTCGCCACCGCCGGGCGAGTGTCAGTGCGTGCGGCTGGAACGCTACCGCTGCCAGCGCCGGTGCCTCTGCTCGCCCGCGGGTGGCCGTCACGCGAGCGCTGACAGCTGCACGCCGTCACCGCTTCGCTTCGACCGAACTAGGACGTCGAGCTCCGGGATCGGTACCTCGCCCGGCAGCCCAGAACCTCTAGCTGCAGGGCCGCCGTTCGCCGTCAGCACCGGGTGAGCCGGTTGACCGATCCAGAGCTGCACCTGGAACCAGGGCGACCCACCGTCGCGGTTGTCCCGTGGCAGGCCGAGGTAGGCAACCGCTTCGCCGGTGTCGATGTCGCCCGCGTGGGCGACGCGAACATGACGGCGGCGCGGCACCACACCGGTGAAAGCCTCGGGGAACTGCTCTTCGTCGTCGAGTGCAAGTTGGCCACTTCGGGTGTTCTCAACGGCCCCGCCGAGCCGCGCTTCGCTGCCTTCCCAGCGGATCGACTCGACGCTCGCGCCGGTGCCGCCCTGCAGGGAGTAGAGCCGCACGATGTAGCCCGCGCAGAGGATCTCCAACGAGTTGTCCTCGACCCGGGCGTCGACGCCGGCCAGACCGGCGAACTGCGCCGCTCCTAGGTTCGTCAGGTTGCGCCAGACGGTGGTTCCGAAGCTCATGGCGTCGTCGCCAAGGTCTGGCTCGTGTCGGTCAGCTGCCCTCCGATACACCTGCCGGATTAGGTCCGCGAGGGGAGTGAGCACGCCGTTCCTGCCGAGGGTTGCGACGGCCTTGCTCAGGTGATCCACGATCGGAAACATAGCAGATACTCCAGTTGGTGTTGTGGAAGTAAAGTGCGGGTCGTAAGTTGGGCCTTCCGGCAGGTCACCCAAGTTCGCTAGTCCAGAGGCGGCGAGGGCCTTTGCGGCCTTACCTGATCGCTGGGTCCTTTGTCGTCCAGCACTCCCACATGTCCCCTCCGGGAGGTCAACTCGCCACGGAGCAACCCTCGTCGCGATGTACAGGTCCAGCGGACAGGCCGAAACGCTGCCCGCGTCACGGCTGCCGCTGATCGTCTTCGCGGTAGGCGCCGGCGGCGCTCTTCGATGCCGTCGGTCAGTGAGCCTTCTTCGTTGCTCGCATGGGGGCGGCGTCAACAGGTCGACGATCGCGGCGATGGGCGGACGGCACCAGGCGGTAGTGCGCCCAGATGCCACGCTTGTTGCGTCCGAGCAGGCCGGCCTCGGTGAGGATCCGCAGGTGGTGATTGACGGTCGGTCGGCCGGGAAAGTCCAAGCGGCGCGGTGAGCTCACTGACAGACGCCCCCTTGGGGCCGACTGGATCAGGCTGAGCGGCCGCAGCCGGGCCGGGTCGGCGATTGCCTTGAGCACTCCCGCCAGCCGTTCGGCTTCGGCGCGTTCGATCGACTCGCCGGCGAGGGGCGAGATGGCGGGCGTCGCGTACGAGTCTCCCGCCACAGCTGTTTTCTGCGCCCTCAAAGTGATTGACTGCTTCGAGAACTTCGATAGGAGATGCGGTTGATCCCCTACACGCACATCCAGCTTGATCCAGCTTTGCCGCAGAATGCACCGTTCTGGATGCCGGCAGAAGACGAAATTGATGAAGAGGGCATCGGATTCTTCCGAGGCGTGTGGGCGATATTCGATGTGCCGCTGTCAGAAGCGGCCCAGGTGGTAGCCGACGAACGGGCTGCGGCAACTGCAGTCGACGCCGCGGCGGACGACGCTGAGACGTTCGAGT
The DNA here is from genome assembly GCF_001029515.1 of Micromonospora sp. RV43. Lineage (NCBI taxonomy): Bacteria > Bacillati > Actinomycetota > Actinomycetes > Micromonosporales > Micromonosporaceae > Micromonospora > Micromonospora sp. RV43. Next base: position 10,445 of record NZ_LEKG01000109.1, read on the forward strand.
ATTTCGCCCAGCTGATCGAAGCGCATAACCCTGATTTCCCGTCCGAGGATCCCGAGGATGAAGCGGGCATGGCCGTGCTTGCCGAACATGGTGACGTCGACTCGGTCAGCCTGTGCGGCCTTGAGCTTGGGGTCGCCGGGCTAACGTATGCGTTGGCGGCGACCGGGTGCGTACCGGCCGCCAGTTGCCGCAGTCACGCTGAGCGATCCTGGGCCGAGCGGCCGGTGGTTGTGGCCGCCATCGATCGGGCGCACGCGGACTGGTTGCAGCCGCTGGTTGAGCGCGCGTCCTGCGGATTCGACCTCGATGACCTACGTCCGCAGTTTCTGACTCTCCATGCGCGGTCGATCAAGGAGATGATGGACTTGGCCGCGGCGATTCTGGCCAAGGCTGAACACGATCCGCCACCGCCCCTGTGCTGGGGGCCGTCCTCGAATGATGAACAACCCGTGGAGGATCGCGTGGAAGTGGACGGGCAGCAGTCACTGTTCAACTGCTGAGCCATGGCGGGTCATTTGGCGCTTCTTCCTGGCAGCCCTGCCCGTCGTAGCCTTGGGGAGGTTCTTGGCCGCTTGGATCACCGGGTCGCCAGCAGGACTACGACGACCTGCCGAGAAATGGCCTTAAGCCGGCCCGGTCGTGGTCTGCCTTGGGAAGGCTTCTTCAGGCTCCATGTGGCGGCCGGGCGGTCGGCCATGCCGATCACTATCCTGGTGGCATGGGGCAGGCGGGCTCTGGTAGCGGCACCGACGCTCGGGGTTGGGTCTCGACCCAGGCCGGCGCACATCTACGCGGGCGCCGGGTACGCGACACAGGACCAGAGATCGCCCTCCGCAGCGCCGTGCACGCCCTCGGGATGCGTTTCCGGCTACAGCGACAGGTGGTCGGCCGCTGCAAACCTGACCTCGTGTTCATGGGGCGACGGTTGGCAGTGTTCGTTGACGGCTGCTTCTGGCACGGTTGTCCCCAGCACGGACCGCGGGCCTTCCGAGGACCGAATGCGGATCGCTGGCGTCAGAAACTGCGTGACAACCAGGAGCGGGACCGCCGCAATGATGCTGCCCTGGCCGATGCAGGGTGGCGCGTGTTGCGACTGTGGGAGTGTGAGATCAAAGCTGATGTGATGGCTGCGGCCCGACAGGTGCAGCGGGCTTTCCAGAGCTGACGAAGCGCGCGCCGAAGTGGCAGTTGTTGCGAATGGGGCACGTTCGACAGAGTTGCCTGCTGGGCTCAGTCCGGCAAACGGTAGCTCCCAGTAGTCGCACGGCCGCCATACGCGATGCTGCGTGCACCCCGGACCCGACGAGCAGCGCAAGGTCGAGCCTGCCGGCGGTTAGCCGGTTCGTCGTGTGTGAGTCGCTGCCGACCACTCGTGCTGCGACACGGGTCGCCGTCTGGTTGGGCACCAAGCGGTCTTCGCCGAGGAGTAGCCGGAATAGGTCTGTCTCGGCTGCCCGCAGTCGGAGTTTGATCTCCAGTTGGTCGGGGTCGTGAGCGACGTCGGGGTCGTCCAGCAGCGGGGCGAGCCGCTCAACGGCGTTACGAAGCCTCGACGTGGTCCTACCGTCAAGAACGCGCTCCAGCAGTTGCCGCGTCAGGGGGGCTGTGTCTCGCAGGGGTTCCAGTGTGGCGCCGAGTCCAGGCTGACCACCGACCATCGCCACCAGCGCCGCCAGGGCCGGTGGGCGACCCTGCGAAGGCAGCAGGTACCAGTGATCGCCCAGACGCTGACGGGTGGCGTGCTGAGCGAGAATCTTGCGGACGGTACCCCACTCGCGGTGCTCGTCGTCTGAGGGTTTCTCTTGAGCCATCAGCGCCAGCGCGGCGGCCTCACCAAGCATCGGTGGTACGGCGTTGCCGATCTGCCGGAAGGCGTCACTCCGGGTTCCGGCGAAACGGAAGCTGTCGGGGAACGTCTGGATGCGTGCTGCCTCACGGACGGTGAGGGTGCGGTGCTCCTCCGGGTGGATGTACCAGTAGCCATCCTTGGCGATGTGCGCGGTGATCGACCGACTCCGGTCGTCCCAGTCCAGGCGCTTGTACTTGTCATCAAAGGTGTCGGCGGTGTACCGACGCAGGCTCGGGTCGATAGCCGAGTAGAGGGTCTTCGAGGTCATCAGCGAGAAGACCTGGCGGTCATCGTCGCGCACCGGGCGGGTCATGTGATCAAAAACGACACCGGTCTCGGCGCCGCGGCGCATGCGTAGGGCGAACTTGCTCAGGTCCTTGGACGTGTGCTCCATCCGGCGTCCGCCGGTGCCGAGCTCGAGCCGTGGCAGGTCACCGATGGCCTCCCTCAGGGTGGTGAACTGCTCAACCTCCTGGGGCCAGGCGAACGATCCGCTGTCGCGGCGAGCGAGCAGGATCAGCCGTTGGCGGTGCTGAGGAACCCCGTATCGCCATGCGTCCACAAGTCGCACCTGCGTGCGGTAGCCGTCCTGCTCCAACATCGCGACGATGGTGCGCACCACAAACATCTCATCGCCCAGTGCCATGTCCGGCACGTTCTCCATGAGCACCGCACGGGGGCGGACCTTGAGGACGACGTCGACGAAGGCACGCCACAGTTCCTTGCGGTGGTCCTCTGCGTCGCGCTTGCCGGCATCAACGAGGCTGCGGATCTTACTGCGTCCCGCCCGGCTGAACGGCTGGCAGGGCGGTCCTCCGGCGACGAGGTCGATCTCGGTCCGTCGGAGGAGTCGCACAAGGTCGGCTCGGGCGACCTTGTCTCCGAGGTCGACGTCCAGAGCCAGCCCTGGAAAGTTCGCCCGATGAGTGTCCAGCGCCTTGCGGTCATGGTCCACGGCGGCGGCGACGGTCCAACCTGCATCGGTGAGACCCTGACTCAACCCGCCGGCCCCGGAGAACAGGTCGACAGCAAGACGCCCTCCCGCAGCCAACCTTTGTTCGCACCACTGCGGGAATGACTCCAGGTTGCAGCCGTCCTCGCGGGGGAGGAGTCGAAGGTCGTCGCTCCGCTGCAGCTTCACACCATAGGTGGCCACCCGGACGCCGTCCCCCCATTCGATACCTCATGCAGACTGCGGTCGCACGCGTGTATGAACGACCGGTCAGGCACACTGTACGACGATGATCGCTTTTCGTCACGTCGCAGCGCTGTCCGGGTCGTCCTCGGTGGCGCCCGTCGGTCTGGACACTCTAGGTGGTCCGTCCGCCCGCACGCCCGGTGCCCCCAACCTCACCAGGTCGCGGTGATCTCGCCCCGTTCGTGGGGCGGAGAACGTCGGAGAGAGGTCGTATGCTGGCGCCCTGTAACACGAGCGAAGGGCACCGATGACGGTCGAGCCGCGCGCACTGCACGCACCCCCCAACGCCGCTGCTCTGATCGAGTCCCTGCGTGCCCTGGGTTATCACCTGCCAGACGCGATTGCCGATCTGGTCGACAACTGTGTGACTGCCGGTGCCCGCTCGGTAAGCGTGGAGTACAACGCTGATCGAGGAACCGGCTGGGTGGCGGTGGTCGACGACGGCAGGGGCATGACCGAGGACCAGCTCCACCGGGCCATGCACCTAGGCGTGGATGGACCTCTGGCGGCGCGCCCACGCGGGGACCTAGGCCGGTTCGGCCTCGGGCTGAAGACCGCCTCGTTCTCGCAGGCCCGCAGGCTCACCGTTCTCACGCGCACGGATGCGGGCACCACGGCTGCCCGCACCTGGGATCTGGGCTTCGTCGCTGAGCGGGGCGACTGGTACGTCCTCGACAGCGTTGATGACGAGGCGCTACGCATAGCAGAGCAACTCGGGATGGCCTCCCCGGGGACGATGGTGCTGTGGCGCGACCTCGACCGTTGTGGTTACGGGAGTCAGCTGACCGACGGCATGGCCCGCGTGCGCGACCACCTGGCAGCGGTGTTTGGTCGCTTCCTGCGCGACGGACGCCTTCGTCTGGCCGTCGGTGGCCAACGGGTGCGGGGTTGGGATCCCTTTCTGACGGCGCACCCAGCGACCCAGGATCTCGGCTCCGCGCTGGTGGAGGGCGGGCTGTCGACCGCTGGCGTGACACCCTACGTCCTGCCGCACCCATCTCGCCTTACCAACGTCGAGACCCTGGCAGCCACCGGCGCGTCGGGCTGGAACTCGCACCAGGGTTTCTACGTCTACCGCAACAACCGTCTCCTTACGCTGGGAGGCTGGCTCGGACTCGCCGGCCTGCGCCGCACGCCGCAATGCCAGCTCGCACGCATAGCAGTCGAGGTCACCAGCGACGACGACCACTACTGGCAGGTAGACATACGCAAGGCCCGGGTCAGCCCGCCACCAGTACTACGCGACCGGCTACGCGAGATCGCAGTGCTCACACGCACGCGCTCGGAGCAGGTCTTCCGCCACCGTGGCACGTCGGTGGTTCCCTCCAGCCGGAGGGACAGCGGTGCACTGACCTTCGTCTGGCAACAGCGCAGCCGGCGGGGCCAGATCGGCTACCAGATCAACCGGGACCATCCAGTTGTCGCAGCTGCGCTGGCAGCCCAGGAAAAGGCGGCTGTAGAGGTGGCCCTACGACTGGTGGAGGAGGCACTGCCCGTCGGTCTGATCGCTACCGAGGTGTCGGCTGCTCCCGACCGCGCGGCGCAGGCACCTCTCGACGGCGCTGGCCAAGACGAGGTGGCCGCACTCTTCCGCGCCGCGGTCGCCGCGCTACCCCACGAACCGCACAGCCGGCAGGCTGTTGTCGCCGCCCTCCGGTCGACCGAGCCGTTCAATCGCTTCCCCGAGGCGCTCGACCGCGCCCTGGACGCTGAAGGAGCAGCAGGTGCTCATTGATCCGTTCACGATGGCCCTCGACGTCGCCGAGAAGCTTTTGCTGAGCCAGCCCCGTACCGATCGGACGATCGAGCGGATCCGCGAGGCGGCCGAGACCGCCGCGAAGCCTGCCAGCGTGATTGGTCCTGTCGATGTTGACCGGCTCGTCGAGGAGTTGGAGTCGCGATTCGACGTGTGGGTACCTCGCCCGGTGGCAGTGACCAGTCCCGACGCCCACCAACCGTGGTACCCGGAGCGCCGGGAGAAGATCTCCTTTGACTACTGGAACCGCTACCGCACCTGGCTCGCGTCCCGTCGGAGCTGGAAACCCCAGCCGGTGGAGGCCCTGGACGAGGCGACCGATGTGATCCTCGACCGCTTGGAGGACCCAGAACGCGCCGGCCCGTGGGCCTTCTACGGGTTGGTCTACGGGCAGGTGCAGTCCGGCAAGACCGCCAACTACACCGGCACCATCTGCAAGGCTGTGGACGCCGGTTACCACGTGGTGATCGTGCTCGCCGGGCGACACGAGAGCCTGCGCACCCAGACCCAGGCACGGCTGGATCTGGAGTTCCTCGGGTTCAACACCAGGGTCACCCGCACCCGGGGTGAGGGTGCGGGACTCGGCGACATCGGCGTGGGCACCCTGGGCCTCCGCCATCCCGTGCAGTGCTTCCCACTGACGACCACTGAGTCGGACTTCAAGAAGGCAGTGGCCCAGAGCACCGCCGTCGACCTGCGCAAGAACCGCGTTTTGATCGTTGTCAAGAAGTACAAGAGCATCTTGGAGAACCTGACTGGCTGGTTGGCCAACTTCAACAAGGACGGCGCCTTGGCCGACCTGCCGCTGTTGCTCATCGACGACGAGGCCGACGACGCGTCGATCGATACGCGCAAGACTCCTGACAAGAAGACGCACAGCGATCCCGAGCACGACCCCACAGCGATCAACGCCGCCATCCGTGACCTGCTCGGCCTGTTCGACAAGAGGGCCTACCTCGCCTATACGGCCACCCCGTTCGGCAACATCTTCATCCCGCACGACACCGACCATCCGGAGCACGGTCCCGATCTGTTTCCGCGCCACCTGGTCCTCGCACTGCGGCCGCCGACGAACTACTGCGGCCCGGAGACCGTCTTCGGGCTTGAGGACGCCACAGCCGACGAGGTTCGTCAGCCCCTACCGATCATCAGCGTCGTCGACGACCACGAAACGTGGATGCCTGACAAGCACAAGGGCGGCCACCGGCCACCGGCCCGGCTGCCTGCCTCACTGGTAAACGCGATCGACGCCTTCGTGCTGGCTACCGCGGTGCGTAAGGTCCGTGCCGCCCGGCCGGGCGGTCGGCCCGACCACAACTCCATGCTCATCCATGTCACCCGGTTCACCGACATTCAGACCGCTGTCGTCAATCAGGTCCGTCAGCACCTCGCGCACATGCGCGACACGTGGGGGGACCACGGCGCGGCCGGTGCGGCGCTGCGACGACGACTGTCCAAGCTTTGGAAGCAGGACTTCGTTCCCGTGCACCTCGACCTCGCCGCCCGCGACAACCTCGGTGACGCCGTGGGCGAGCCGGTGGTCCTCAAGGAGGTGCAGGAGATCCTGCCCGAGGTGCTTGCGGAGGCGGCGGGCAACGTCAAGGCGATCAACGGCACCGCGCAGGACGTACTCGAGTACGGATCCACGCCGGTGACTGTCGTTGCCGTCGGGGGCGACAAACTGTCCCGGGGTCTCACGCTGGAGGGGTTGACGGTCTCCTACTACCTGCGCGCGTCGAAGGCCTATGACACGCTGCTGCAGATGGGCCGCTGGTTTGGCTATCGGCCGGGCTACCTGGACGTCACCCGCCTGTACACGACCCAGGAACTGGTCGACTACTACGTCCACATCACCCGCGCCAATCGCAACCTGATGGACGTGGTCGCCACCGTGGCGGAGAACGGCGACACCCCCAGGGACGTCGGGCTCAAGATCGAAGATGGCTACGGTCAACTCCAGGTCACCGCCGCAGCGAAGCGACGATCTGCCACCACGCTGTCCTTCACCTTCTCCGGTGAGCGACCCGAAACACTCGTTATGCTCTCCGATCCCGTAACCAAGGCAGCCAACAAGACGGTGTTCGACCGGCTGGTCGAGAACACCCTCAACTGTCCCGAGCTTCCGGTTGAACGACGCCCCCGCGGTCAACGAGGCTACTTCCGCTCCGAGGTGCCCGCTGCCGTCGTCAAGGACTTCCTGAACGACTTCCGGGCGTCGCCCCGGAACGTCCAGGCCACCCCGAAGGTCCTCGTCGAGTACATCGAGGCCCAGGAGAGCAAGGGTGAGCTGACCCGGTGGATCGTAGCGATCGTCGCCGGCAAGGCCGACACCACCGACACCATCGACGGCGTCGAGCTGCGGCGTATCACCCGGAAGAACACCACCAACAGCGACCCCGCTAGGTGCAGGGAGCACGAGGTCGGCGTGTTGGTCAGCCCCACCGACGAGGCGATCGGCTTCGACGCCGAGCAGCTCGCCGTCGCGAAGAAACGTACCCAGGCACTCGCCGGAGACCAGACCACGGTGAAACGCCCCAGTGGACAGGTGCTGCGCAGGATGCGGGACCCCGCCGAGGGCCTGCTCGTGGTCTATCGCGTCGACCCGGGTACCAACCAGGACGATGACCTCCTGATTGGGTTCGCGGTTCCGTTCCCGCGGTCCGACAACGCCAAGCGCCTGCAGTACAAGGTCAACAACGTGTTCATCGAGAACCTCGCCAAGAGCCTCCGCGCCGAGGAACTGGGCCAGTCCGAGGACGATCTCGAGTGACCGCACCCACCGTTGACGAGATCGCCCGCCTGTTCGCCCAGATGGAACTCGCGCCCCCCGACCAGCCCGGCGTCCTGCGGCGCCGGCTGCGTGCCGATCTGCGTCATCTCGACATCCACGTCGAGGTCGCGCTGCCCGAACGGACGCGAGCGCTGGTCGTCACCGCCGCTGACGCCGTTGACGACCAGCAGCTACTGAACACCGCCGGGCTCAGGTGCAGCACCCAGGGCGGAACCGTCCGGGTGCAGGCCGAGCCGAACGTCGAGGCCGAGCTGTTCTGCACTCTGGTGGCCGACCTCGTCCACCACGCAGGTACCGCCGCCGTCCAGCCGACAGCGGCGCTGGTACACCGCATTCGGTGCTGGCAGAAGATGCTGGCGGCCGGACTTAACACCGGCCTCTCGGCGCAGGCTCAGCTGGGCCTTTTCGGGGAACTCGTCGCCCTTCGCGAGATCGCCCTGCCCGCTTGGGGGCCAGCGGCCCTGCAGGCGTGGGTAGGGCCGACGGGCGCCCCACAGGACTTCCGGTACGGCCGCGCCGCGCTGGAGGTCAAGTGTGTGTCGTACCGCGATCCGGAACACTGCCGGATCAGCAACGAACGCCAGCTCGACAGCGCCGACATCGACCTCCTGTGCCTGGTACACCAGAGCGTGCGCTCCGGCTTCGACGGGGGCGTCACCCTGCCCGAGATCATCGATGCTGTGCGTGCCGACCCTGCCTTGGCCGGGTATCGGTTGTTGCTGGAGGAACGCCTGATGCACGCTGGTTGGCTCGACGTGCACCGCCACCAGTACGAGCGTGAGCGCTACGGTCTCACGGCGCGACGTTGCTACCGAGTGGTTCCAGGCTTTCCACGCCTGACCTCTCGCGATGTTCCCACCGGGGTCCGCTCGGTGAGCTACTCGGTGGAACTCGACCAGTGCGCCCCGTTCCTCCTCACCGAGCGAGACCTGGCGCAGCTGCTGCGTCAGCACACCCCTGAGGAGGTGCCGTGACCGGTAACACGGACCTTGCGGACTTCGCCGAGGACCTTCGCGTCGAGGTCAACCAGCGGCTGGCCCTCGAGCCTGAGAGCATGAACGGCGACATGTTCGTACGCGTGGTCGGCGAACGGCTGATGGCCGACGGGGCACTAGAGGACCTGCACGTCTGCTACCTACGGCAGACGGGCCGCCCGTCGCTCGAGGTCGCCGGGTACCACATCGGCCAGGACGGCACCGTCCTCGATCTGGTGACCAGGGCGACCGATCGGGGAGCCACGACAGTCACCAGAAGCCAGGTCGACCAGCTCTTCCGCCGTGCTGCCGCGTTCGCCGAGGCCTGCCGCGACGGCCTGCACCGACGGATGGAGGAGTCCTCACCCGCGTACGACATGGCGCAGAGGATCCACGCCGAGTGGCAACAGCTCCGAAAGGTTCGGATACTGCTCGTCACCGACGGGCGTACCACGCTCGACCGCCTCGACGCGGGCACAGTCGCTGGACTACCAGCCACGTACGACGTCTGGGACATCACCCGGCTGCACCGGCTGGCAACCTCAGGGCGTGTGCAGGAGGAAATCGTCATTGACCTTGAGGCGATGGGCGAGGTGGTGCCGGTACTGGAGTCACCGAAGCAGTCCGATGGTTATCGCTGCCTGCTCGCCGTGCTGCCGGGGCAGCTGCTGGCTGATCTCTACGAACAGCACAGCGGCCGACTGCTGCAGCGCAATGTTCGTGCTTATCTGCAGGCGCGCGGACGCGTGAACAAGGAGATCCACACGACCCTCCGTACGGCCCCCGGCCGCTTTCTGGCCTACAACAACGGCATTTCGGCCACCGCCACCGACATCGCGGTCCGAACGGTCGACGGAGCCACCGTGCTCACACGGCTGCACGACTTGCAGATCGTCAACGGCGGTCAGACCACTGCTTCGCTACACCACGCGGCCACGCTCAAGGCGGACCTGAGCGACGTCCACGTCATGGCGAAGATCACCGTTGTGCCGGCCGACATGCTCGACGAACTGGTGCCGCGTATATCGCGTTACGCCAACTCGCAGAACGCCATCCGGCCCGCCGATTTCGAGGCCAATGGTGCCTTCCACGTAGGTCTCGAACGCGTCTCCCGGGCGGTGTGGGCACCGGCGGTTGGTGGCGCCACCCGCCAGACCCGTTGGTATTACGAACGCGTCCGCGGTCAGTACCAGGTAGAGCGCAGCCGACTGCGCGGCAGAGGCCAGCTGGGTAGGTTCGAGCAGGAACATCCCCCCGCCCAGCGTTTCGGCAAGACAGACGCTGCCAAGTACGAGATGGCCTACCTACGGCAACCCCACACCGTCAGCCTCGGCGCCGAGAAGTGTTTCCACGAGTGGACCCTGCAGTGCCACCTCGACGAGCGAGACGAGCCGAGCGTCCAGTACTTTCAACACCTCATCGCTAAGGGCATCCTCTTCCAACGGATCCGCTCCCGTATTCTGGGCATGAAGCTGGGGGGTTACCCCGGTCAGACCGCCGCCTACGTCATGGCCCTCATCCTGGAGCGGCTCGGTGGGGGAATCGACCTTGACCTGGTGTGGCGTCTACAGAGCCTGCCCAGCTCGGTGGCGGCCGTTATCCCAAGCGTCACCGAGCTCGTTCGCCAGGTCATCATCGATCCGCCCGACTCGGCAAACATCACGGAGTGGTGCAAGAAGGAGGCCTGTTGGCGCAGCGTTCAACAGGTTGCATGGCAGCCGCCGCCCGACCTCGCCGGCCTAGCCATGGCACCATAGGCACCAATGGGCAGTAGGGCGAGCTGGGCGAATCCGTAGGGAACCAGGGAGTCACGTCGGCGCGGATCCGTGTTACTGATCATGTCCTACGCTGTCAGTAGAAGAGTGGCAAGGGCGCCGGCCACGAGGTACGGCCCGAAGGCTAGCCTGTTTCCGTCGCGGCGAACCAGGCGGATGAGCGCGGCGGGCGCGGCGAGCAAGTACGGCAGGACCGCGCCGAGGAGCACTGCGTCCCAGCCGAGCGTGCCGAGGGCGGTGCCGAGTAGGGCGGCGAGCCGTACGTCGCCGAGTCCCATGCCGCTGCCGCCAATAAGGGCGAGCAGCAGGTATCCACCGCCGAGCGCCGCGCCGGCCGCCGCAGCGACGACGAGCCGCCGGCCGTCCGCGGTCATGGCCGCCTCGGCGGCGAGAATGACGAAGACCGCCGCTGCCGCGACCGCAATGACGGGAGTGGGTAGACGGCGTACGGCGATGTCGACGGCCGCGAGCAGCGCCCCGCTGTAGAGGATGACCAACCACACCGCCCAGGTGGCAAGGCCGGATAGCTCGGCGGATCGTAGGCGCAGGCCGATACCGATCGAAGCGACTGCGAGGCTGACGCTGCCGAGCAGCCGATCGGACACAGCCACGCACGGAGAGGTGGCAAGCCGTTGCCGACCTCCCGAAGGCGCGTCCTCTGCCGCTCCGATGGTTCTGGCAGATGGGCCGGGGACCGCCAGCAGCCGCGTGGCACATGGCAGCACCGCGCCGACCAGCGCACCGGTGAGCCCGGCGCTGCCGAACAAGAGTGCCGCGTCGAGGTGACTCACCGCGACCCAGCCCTCGCGTCCTCGACGCTATTCAGGGGTGGGTGCGGTTGTTGGCCGAGGGCTGGCTGGTCTCGTCGCCGTAGGTGTCGAGCCATTGCCCCAGGTCGGACATGAATGACATGAGCACTGGCAGTAGTTCCTCACCGGCTTCGGTCAGGGCGTAGCGGCTGCCCTCGGTGCTTGCGACGTGCCCGACGAGGCCGTGCTCCTGCAGCCGCCGCAGAGCCTCGTTCAGCGATTTCGAGCTGGGCGCAGGGCTGATGGTGTGCAGGAGATCGGTGAAGCGCATGGGCTGCCCCTGCTGCAGCGCGGTCAGGATCTCCAGGGACCACCGGTGTCCGCACAGCCGGACAGCGTCGTAGACGCGTTGAAAGGAATGCACCGCCTTCCCTCCCCGTCAAGGTCGGCTACCCCGACGAGTGTAAGGGCAGCACTGCGCAGCGTGAATAGTGAAATTCACGACCTCCGAAGGATGAGGTGCTGGTTAATCGACAGACGTGCGTCCTGAAGAGCGGCGTTCGCCCAGCTTGTCGCACGCCAGTGCCAACGCCGCTAGGGAATCGGCAAGGGCCCGGCCTGGCCGTGAGAGCAGGTAGACCGACGCGGCATCTGTTACGTCCCAGCTTCCGGCTCCCGAGGCGCGCCCCACCAGTCCGGCAGCCGCCAACCAGCGCAGGTCGCCTGCAAGTTCGGCATCGTCTCGGCAACTTCCAAGCTTCGCGAGCTCGTCTAGGCTGGAGTCGCCGCGGTCGCGCAGCGTGACGAGGGCTGCGACCGCGCTCGCTCGTCGGCCCAGTTCGCGGGCTAGGTCGCGGGGGCAACGAGCCTCAGCACTGCGCCTCATATCGGGACTCCCTCGAACTGTTCAGAGGGATTCTAGAGGCATCGATACCTGCGGGCATAGTGTCGCTAACCCGACACCCGGCCGCCGATTTGCTCTGCTTTCAGCTTATTAGCGCTTACCGAAGGGTGCTCACGGAGTCGTAATCACCTCACGGTAAGTACGTTGCGGTAACTGCGGGGTCCGGGTGTAGAGGTGGATTCAGACCGCGCTCCCTGGAACTTCCACGCATCGCTCCAGGAACGCTGGCGCGTGCTGTGGTGGGGCGCACCTGAGGAGGAAAAGTGACTGTCCGTGATCGACGGAGGCGTCGGGTCAGGCACCGACCATGCCGACCCCGCAATCCGCTGCCCGCTGTGGCTGTTCTCGCCGCACTGGTTGCTATCGCGGCTGCGGGCGGCTGCACGGGTGCCGAGCCCGCCGAAGACAGCCGAACTCCTCTGCCATCTGTTCCCGCGCCGACCCAGGACGCCCGCGGCAGCGCCGAGGAAGCGGCGTTGGACGCCTACCGAGGCATGTGGCAGGCCTACGCGAAGGCCGGCCTGACGGCCAACCCGGACGAGCCTTCCCTGGCTGCGCACACCACCGACGAAGCGTTGACGAACCTGAAGAACGGCCTGGCGAAGCTTCGCCGGGACGGCGAGGTCGTCAAGGGCGAGTACCAGTCGGATCCGCAGGTCACGGAAGCCTCGCCCGCTGCCACGCCGTCGAGCATCTCTGTGCAGGACTGTCTGAACACGGAGCGATTCCTCACCTACAAGACGGCGACTGGAGCGTTGGCCGATGACGTCCCGGGCGGGAACCGTGCCGTGAGGGCGACCGTGACCCGCGACGACGGCGGCTGGAAGGTGTCCAGCTTCGGTGTGCAGGCGGTCGGCTCATGCTGAGGCGTGCTCTGCGCGCTGGGATCGCGCTCTTGATTGTCGGCGTCGGCGTCGGCGCCTTCTCCCCGGCTTGGGCCGACGACGGGCTGGGAAACGTGGACTGTAGCCAGACCCCGAACGCGGCCGAGTGTGACATCAGCGTCGGCACTCCGGGTGGACCGGGCGGCTCGAATGGCGGCAACCAGGGCGGCGGCGGTTCCGATGACGGCTCGGGTGGCGGCGGCGAGGACGGCTGCTACTGGGCGCCGGTCGACGTAGACCTCCCGCCGCCGCCCGGCAAGGGCCCTGAGGGCGGTTGGTATTCGCGGACCTGCGTGGCCAACGGGCTGGGGTCGCAGGACGTGCCGGTGTGGCTGGACCAGGTGCCGACGGTGAACCTGGCGGTGTTGGCGCAGTCCGCGCGTTCTCGGCTGCGCCTGCCCTCGCCGCAGATCCGCACGAATCCCGCCACGGCGCCGTTCGTGCTGGTGCAGGTGCCGGTGTGGCTGTGGGTGGACCCGGCCACGTGGGGTGCTCGGTCGGCGACCGCGTCGGTGCCTGGGGTGTCGGTCACCGCCACCGCGACGCCGACCCGGGTGGTGTGGTCCTTCGGCGACGGCAGCGGCGACCTGACGTGCACTGGTCCGGGCAAGCCGTGGAAGCCGGGAACGGACCCACGGGGGGCCTCGCCGTGCGGGCACACCTACACCTCCTCGTCCGCTGTCGCGGCGGGGGCGGCGTTCCGGCTTCGGGCGACGGTGACGTGGTCGGTCACCTGGTCTGGTGCCGGCGGCGGGGGCGCTCTCGGCCCGCTCACGACGGCCTCGACGGTGTCTGTGCGGGTGGCGGAGTCCCAGGCGATCGTCGGAGGTGTCCGGTGAGCGTCACGACGGACCGTCCCCGCGCGGTGAACATCGCCGCTGCGGATCTGCCGCCGGTGTCCACCGGTATGCGGCGGGTGGGGCGGCGCAGCGGGCGGCGGGTGGTCGCCGGGGTGCTGCTGGTCCTGGCGACGGTGGTGACGTTTTGGCAGGTGGATCTGCGCCGGCACGCCGACGAGCAGTTCCTCGCCGTCGCGCGTGACGTGTCGGCGGGTCAGGTCATCACCGACGCCGATGTGCGGGTGGTGCGGGTGGCGAACCCGTCCGGCCTGGACCTGGTCCCGGCCGAGCGGCGCGGCGGGGTCGTCGGCCGTTCGGCGGCGGTGCCGCTGGCGGCAGGGAGCCTGCTGGTGTCGGCGCAGGTCGGGCCGGCGGCGTGGCCTGCGGCGGGGCAGGCGGTGATCGCGGTTCCGGTCAAGCCGGGCCGGGCCCCGACGAGCCTGACCGCCGGGTCGCGGGTGGTGGTGCTGGTCGCCCCGCCAGCGGGGGGCGGGCAGCAGGCGCCGCAGCAGAACAACGGTGTACGCCGGGCGGTGGCCACGGTCGTGTCCGTGGCGGAGGGCGCGGACCAGGTGGGCACGCAGTTGGTGACGGTGCTGCTCGCCGCGGATGCGGCGGAAGCGGTCGCGGCGGCCCCGGGGGACGTGTCGCTGGTGCAGCTCGGCCCGTCCCAGTGAGACGTGAGGAGGTGCGGGAGATGTTGGTGGTGGTGGCGTCGGTGTCCGGCGCGCCGGGTGCGTCGACGGCGGCGTTGGGGATGGCGGCGTTGTGGCCGGGGCATCCGGCGTTGCTGGTGGAGGCCGATCCCGGTGGTGGGGTGGTCGCGGCGCGGTTCGGGCTGGCGCAGGAGCCGGGGCTGGCGTCCCTGGCGGCGGCGGCCCGGCACGGCGGGCACGCCGGTGGGGCGGCGCCGTATGTGCAGCAGGTGC
>NZ_LEKG01000109.1:25207-26354 GCF_001029515.1 Micromonospora sp. RV43
GGCGTGGACACGTACCCGCCTCGCCCAAGCTTTGCGCGCCCTCGCCGCGTCCGTCGCGGCCGGCGGGCGGCCCGCCGGTGCGGCGCTGGAGGTCGTGCGGTGACCGCCCCGACGCTGAACGGCGGCACGTCCGCGGCGCCGCCGGAGGTGGTGGCGCGGCTGCGGGCCCGGGTGAGCGACCGCCTAGCCGCGCACGGCGCGCAGCTTCCCGACGGCGAGCGGCACGCGGTGATCGCGGGATACATCGCCGAGGAACTCGTCGTCCACGCCCGCGAGGACATCTCCGCCGGCCGTGTGCCGCTCACTCCGCAGGCCGAGGCGGCCCTGGCGCGGGCGTTGCGGGACAGCTTCACCGGCCTGGGCGGCCTGCAACGGTTGATCGACGACCCGCGGGTGGAGGACATCTTCGCCAACGGCTGCGACAACGTGTGGATCCGCACCACCGACGGGCAGGTGCAGCGAGTGCCGCCGGTCGCCGCCTCCGACGACGACCTGATCGACCTCGTGCGGATCGCGGCGGCGCGCAGCGGGCAGGAGGAGCGCCGCTTCGACCGCGGTTCCCCCGGCCTGTCGCTGCGGCTGCCCGGCGGGCAACGCCTATTCGCCGTGATGGCGGTAGCGAAACGCCCCTCGCTGTCGATCCGCCGCAACACCCTGCACCGGGTGACCCTGGACGACCTGCTGCACCGCGGGGAGATCACGGTGGGGTTGGGGGAACTCATCCGGGCGCTGGTGCGGGCGCGCAAGAACATCGTGATCTGCGGAGGCGTCGGCGTCGGCAAGACCACCATGCTGCGCGCCGCCGCCGGCGCGATCAGCCCGCACGAGCGGATCGTCACCGTCGAGGACGCCTACGAACTCGGCCTCGACGAGGACACCGACGCCCACCCGAACACCACCGCCCTGCAGCAGCGCGAACCCAACCTCGAAGGCGTCGGCGGCATCGACATGTCCACGATGGTGCGCTGGGGCCTGCGGATGCGCCCGGACCGGGTCATCGTCGGCGAGACCCGCGGCGCCGAGGCCGTACCCATGCTCCTGGCCATGTCGCAGGGCAACGACGGCAGCATGTGCACCCTGCACGCCTCCTCCAGCAAGCAGGCGCTGACCCGGCTGGCCATGTACGTCATGCAGGCGCCGGAGAAGT
>NZ_LEKG01000010.1:0-71020 GCF_001029515.1 Micromonospora sp. RV43
CGAGACCGGGTTGGCGCTGGGGGCCTTGTCGCTGTCGCCGTGGTGCAGCTGCACGTGGGTGAGCTGGTTGAACCGGATCAGGTGGGCGTTCTTCGCGCCGTGGTTGACGTAGAACGCGACCCGCAGGCTCGGCACCAGCGCCTCGTCGAGCGCCTTCAGCGTGGGGCAGAGGACCACCGGCGCGCGGGTGGCGGCGGCCACCGCGGGCAGGAGCTCCGGCTCGCGCAGCACCACCACGAACGGGCGGCCGATCCGTTCCAGGTACGGCAGCCACATGGTGACCTGGTACTCCGAGCCGGGCGGCGCGGAGAAGTGCAGCACGAACTCGGGCTGGTGGCGGCGCAGTGCCCGGCCGACCGGGCCGCCTCCGGCGGGCGGCCGGAACCGGCGTCGGGCGAGGTCCAGCGCGACCGCCCCGCATCCGGCGCCGACGAGCAGCGCGGCGACCAGCGCCGTCCAGGCGGGCAGCGTCAGGGCGGCGGCGAGCGCCACCACGGCGAGCAGTACCAGCAGCGCGTCGCCGAGCCGGGCGGCGACCACGGGTGTCCACGTGCGGACCGGCAGGTTCGCCGCCCGGATCTCCAGTGCGCCGGCCTGCCGCAGCGGGCCGACCAGCAGCACCAGGCCGAGCAGGACCAGCGCGGTGGCGGCGAGCGCCGGGTCGAACCCGTCGTCGAGGCGCCGGGCGTAGCCGACCAGGATGCCGGCGGCGACGAGCACCGTCTCGGCGAGACCGTCGGCGGACGGCCGGACCCGGCGCTCCCAGGCGGTGGCGGCCAGCGCCGCGACCGCCAGGGCCAGGCCCCAGCCGGTGGCGCCGGTGAGCGCCACGACGAGGAAGGCCAGCACCGCCAGCCCGGTGGTCAGCCCCCGGGCGAGCAGCTTGCGGACCAGGTCACCACGCATCTGGTACGTCCCGTCGGGTTCAGGCGTCGGCGGACAGCTCGGACCGGTGCGGGCCCGGCTGCGCCGGTACGGCGGCCACCTGCTCGCCGGGGGACCGGCGCACGTCGACCACCTGGCCGGTCAGGTCGGAGATCAGCACGTCCAGGGACGCCTGCGCGACCGCCTCGGAGGAGAGCAGCGTGTGCTCCGGCTCCTCGCCGAACGCCCGCGTCCGCATCGGGGTGGCGGTGCGTTCCGGGTTGACGCAGTTGACCCGTACCCCGAACTCGGCCCACTCGTCGGCGAGCGCCTGGGTCAGGTTGACCAGCGCGGCCTTGGTGGCCGAGTAGAGCGCGTAGCGGGCCCGGCCCCGGGTGTAGGAGCTGGACGTGTAGAGCAGCAACTGGCCCTTTGTCTGCTGGAGGTACGGCAGGGACTGGCGCGCGATGGTGACCGGCCCGACGAAGTTGACGTGCAGGAGACGGTCCATCGTCTCGGAGTCCATCTCGGCCAGCGCGCCCTTCTCCAGGATGCCGGCGGTGACCACCACGTGGTCGATCCGGCCGGTGGCCTCGAACGCGGTCTTCAGCGCGGCGGCCACGTCCTCGGCGCGCTCGACGTGCGTGCCGGTGGTGGAGCGGCTGAACGGGAAGACCTGGGCGCCGTAGCCGCGGGCCAGTTCGGCCAGGTCGTGGCCGATGCCGTAGCTGCCGCCGAAGACCACGATGGTCCGGCCGGTCAGCTCCTCGGCGTAGCTGCGGTGGTCGGTCAGCCGGGGCGCCTGCGCGGCGGCGAGCTGGAACAGCTTGTCGGCCAGGTGCACGTCGACCGGGTGGGTGACCTTGATGTTCTCGTCCGAGCCGTCGATCACCTTGATCGGCGTGCCGGGCAGGTAGCGCAGCACCACGCCGCAGTCGTCGGTGGCGGCGAAGTCGGGGTCGCCCTCGGCGCGGCGGTACGCCTCGCGGATGGTGCCGGAGCGGAACGCCTGCGGGGTCTGGCCGCGGCGCAGCCGGGAGCGTACCGGGATGTCGGTGATGCAGTCGTCCGCGTCGACCTGGATGATCGTGTCGGCGGACGGGATGGCCACGTCGACAGCCGAGTACGTCCAGAGCGCGTTGACGCACTCGCGCACGATCCGGGCGCTGACAAGCGGGCGGACCGCGTCGTGGAAGAGGATGTTGACGTCGCCCTCGCCGACCGCGTCGAGCGCGATCCGGGTGGTGTCGTTGCGGGTCTCGCCGCCCTCGATCACCTTGGTGACCTTGCGGAAGCCGGCGTCGGCGACGATGCGCCGCGCGTCGTCGACGTGGCCTGTGGCCATCAGCACGATGATCTCGTCGATCTCCGGCGCGGCCTCGAAGACGGCGAGGGTGTGTTCGATGATCGGCTTACCGGCGATCTTGAGAAGCTGCTTCGGGATGCCCAGCCCGAGGCGCGTGCCGGTCCCCCCGGCCAGGATCACGGCCACCGTACGCGCGGGGCGCCAGGGTGCCGGGCTCGCCGGCGCGGCGTCCGGTGCGGTGGTGTGGTCCTGCGTCATTGCCGTACCTCACTCTGGGTGAAAGGGGATGGATCCGAAAACCTTAACGCGTACGCCGGAGCGCACCGCTCCGGGCGGAACCCGGTGCGGTGCGCTCCAGGGCGCTACTTCTGGTTCTCGTACGCGTCGCAGACCTCCTTGGTGGGGCCGTCCATCTTCAGGACGCCGCTCTCCAGCCAGATGGTCCGCTCGCAGGTGTCCCGGATCGAGCCGATCGAGTGGCTGACCAGGAAGACGGTGCCGGCGCTGTCGCGCAGCTCGCGGACCCGCTGCTCGCTGCGGACCCGGAACTTGCGGTCGCCGGTGGCCAGTGCCTCGTCGATGAGCAGCACGTCGTGCTTCTTCGCCGAGGAGATCGCGAAGCGCAGCCGCGCGCCCATGCCGGAGGAGTAGGTGCGCATCGGCAGCGAGGCGAAGTCGCCGCGCTCGTTGATCCCGGAGAACTCGATGATCTCCGGGGCGATCCGCTTGACCTCCTCCGGCGGCATGCCCATGGCCAGGCAGCCGAGCACCACGTTGCGCTCGCCGGACAGGTCGTTCAGCAGCGCGGCGTTCACGCCGAGCAGCGACGGCTGGCCCTTGGTGTAGACGGCGCCGCGGGCCGGCGGGAGCAGCCCGGCGATGGCGCGCAGCAGCGTGGACTTGCCGGAGCCGTTGCTGCCGATCAGGCCGATCGCCTCACCCTCGTACGCGGTGAAGCTCACGCCCTTGACCGCGTGCACCTCGCGGATGTTCGGCGCCTTGGTGCGGGAGACGATCCGCTTGAGCGCGGAGACCGGGGTGGTGCCGCCGCTCGCGCCCTTGTGGATCCGGTAGATCACGTGCACGTCGTCCACCACCACCGTGGGGACGCGACCCGAGTCGGTCACCGGGCCGGCGTTCAGCGGCAGGGTCTGCTCAGCCACGGCCGTACTCCTTCTCTCCGCGCCAGAAGTAGACGAACCCGCCGATGCCCATCACGACCGCCCAGAACAGGCCCATCGCCCACAGCTTCAGCGGGGAGCTGATCAGGTTCGGCTGGTGCGAGTCGAGCAGCGCGTAGCGGGCCAGCTCGATGAAGACCAGCGGCGGGTTCCACTCCAGGATGTTCGCCGCCCAGTTCGGCAGGTGCTCGCGGATGAGCGCCACCGGGTAGAGCACGCCCGAGGCGTACAGCCAGGTGCGCATCACGAACGGCATGACCTGCTTGAGGTCGGTGGCCTTGGAGCCGAGTCGGGCCATCACCATGCTCAGCCCGACGTTGAAGATCGTCTGGAGCAGCAGCATGGGGACGATCAGCACCCAGCGGAAGGTGATCGGCTCGCCGGTCAGCAGCACGATCGCGGCCAGCACCACCATCGACATGAGCAGCTGCTGGAGCTGGACCAGCGTCACGGTGATCGGCAGCGCGGCCCGCGGGAACTGGAGCGCCCGGATCAGGCCCAGGTTTCCGGTGATCGCGCTGGTGCCGTTGGACGCCGCGGTCTGGGTGAAGATGAAGATGAAGATGCCGGTGCACAGGTACGCGATGAAGTTCGGCACGTTCCGGTGCTGGGCCAGGATCACGCCGAAGATCAGGAAGTAGACCGCCGCGTTGGTGAGCGGTGTCAGCACCTGCCAGAGCTGACCGAGCTGGGTGTTGCTCAGCGAGGAGGCGACCTTCGCCCGCGAGTACGCGGTCATGAAGTGCCGGTACGCCCACAACCTGCGGGCGTACTCGCCCAGGGCGGGTCGTTCCCCGGCCACCCGTAGCCCGTACCGCTGGGCCAGCTGGGCCCGGGTCAGTCCGGATTCGGGGTCGGCCACCGCGGTGTTGGCCATGTTCAGGCGCTCCGATCTTTCGTGCTGATGGGGAGCAGTGCGGTGAATGAGATCCAGCGTGGCCGGGCGGGGAGGAGCCGCCTCGCTGCTGCATGGAAGGTAGTCCACCGAACGTCGGGACGCAACCGTACCGTCGTTGCGCTACATTGTTCCACGTGACGACCGAGAAGAGGCGTGCCCCGGCCGGCGCGGCGGTGCTGCGCGGGGAGATCACCAGTGCCATCCGCGCCGCCGTGATGCAGGAGTTGGCCGAGGTGGGCTACGGTCGCCTCTCCATCGAGGCGGTGGCCCGCCGGGCCGGTGTGAGCAAGACCGCCATCTACCGCCGCTGGCGTTCCAAGCTCGACCTGGTGCTGGACATGGTCTCGGCGGTGGCGGGGCGGAACATCCCGCTGCTGGACACCGGCAGCCTCCTCGGTGACCTGGAGATCCTGCTGCACGTGATGGCGCGTGCGTTGCGTCACCGGCTGGCCGCGCAGATCATCCCGGACCTGCTGGCCGAGGCGGCCCGCAACCCGCAGATCGCGGAGAAGCTGCAGGCCGCCCTGGACGACTACCAGCAGGCCATCGGCCGGATCCTGATCGGCCGGGCGGTCGAGCGCGGTGAGCTGTCCGCGGACACCGACCGGCGCGCCGCCGTCGATCTCATCGTCGGCCCGGTCTACTGGCGGATGGCGATCTCCCGGGCCCCGCTGGAGCCCACCGAGGTGCCCCGGATGGCGGCCGCGATCGTCGCCGCTCTGCGGGTAGCATGCGTGGGGCCTGTACGCGACGAGGTGGAAGTCTGAACCCCGGGCCGCCCCCGGAGGGCCGTCGTCGATCATGAACAGAAGGTCACATCCGGTCGGACAATCAGTGCAACCCGTTGGTTTTCCCGACAGACCGGTACCATCCCCCGAAATGTCTCTCATGAACCACGCGTCGACAGGAGGAAGCCCCATGGTCGGGCCGCATCCAGAGTTCATTCCCCCCGCACGGCCGATCATCGGCGAAGCCGAGATCGAGGCGGCCGTCCGGGTGCTGCGGAGCGGCCGGGTCGTGCAGGGCCCCGAGGTCGCCGCGTTCGAGGAGGAGTTCGGCGACCTGGTCGGCGGCCGGCACTGCGTCGCCGTCAACTCCGGCACCTCCGCGCTCCAGCTGACGCTGATGGCGCTCGGCTTCGGCCCGGGTGACGAGATCATCGTCCCGTCCTTCTCCTTCGCCGCCAGCGGCAACGCGGTCCGGCTGGTCGGCGCCGAGCCGGTCTTCGTGGACATCGAGCCGGGCAGCTTCTGCGTTGACCCGGAGGCGGTCGCCGCGGCGATCACGCCGAAAACGGTCGCGATCATGCCGGTGCACCTCTACGGCCACCCGGCCGCGATGGACCGGATCATGGCGATCGCGCAGCAGCACGGCCTCGCAGTGGTCGAGGACGCCGCGCAGGCGCACGGCGCCGAGCTGAACGGCACCCCGGTCGGCGCGTTCGGCACCGCCGGCTGCTTCAGCTTCTACCCGACGAAGAACATGCACTCCCTCGAGGGCGGCATGATCACCACCGCCGACGCGGACCTCGCCCGGACCCTGCGGCTGCTGCGCAACCAGGGCATGGAGCAGCGGTACGCCAACGAGATCGTCGGCGCCAACATGCGGATGACCGACGTGGCCGCCGCCATCGGCCGGGTGCAGCTCACCCAGCTCGCCGAGTGGACCGAGCAGCGCCGCGCCAACGCCAAGTTCCTCGACTCGGCGATCACCGGCATGGTCACCCCGCCCGTCGCCGACGGCGCCAAGCACGTCTATCACCAGTACACCGTGCGGGTGCGGGCCGACCGGGACGCCGCCCAGGCCCGCCTCACCGAGCTGGGCATCGGCAACGCGGTCTACTACCCGACCCCGATCCACCGGCTCAAGCCGTACCTGAACGCCGACGGCAAGCCGGGCGCGTGGGACCTGCCGGAGACCGAGCGGGCCGCCGCCGAGGTGGTCTCGCTGCCGGTGCACCCGTCGCTGAGCCCTGCCGACCTGGAGCGGATCGCCGAGGGCGCGAACCTGGCCGGGGGTGCCCGATGAGCGGACGGAAGCTGCGGGCCGGCCTGATCGGCCTCGGCGCGATGGGCCGCAACCACGCCCGCGTGCTGTCCAACCTGGACGGCGTCGAGCTGGTCGGCGTGGTCGACCCGGCCGGCGACGTGACCGGCACGCTGCGCGCGCCCGTCGTGCCCGAGCTGAGCGACCTGCTCGCCCTCGGCGTCGACTACGCGGTGGTGGCCTGCCCGACGGCGCTGCACGAGCCGATCGGCATGGAGCTGGCCGCCAACGGCGTCTGCGCGCTCATCGAGAAGCCGCTCGCCCAGTCCGTCGACGCCGCCACCCGGCTGGTCGAGGCGTTCGAGAACGCCGGCCTGGTCGCCGGCGTCGGGCACATCGAGCGCTACAACCCGGCGCTGCAGAGCCTGCGCACCCGCCTGGAGGCGGGCGAGCTGGGCGAGGTGTTCCAGGTCGTGACCCGGCGCCAGGGCCCGTTCCCGCACCGGATCGCCGACGTCGGCGTGGTGATGGACCTGGCCACCCACGACATCGACCTGACCGCCTGGGTGACCGGCCAGCAGTACAGCTCGGTCGCCGCCCGCACCGTCTCGCGCAGCGGCCGGCTGCACGAGGACATGGTCGCCGTGGTCGGCCAGCTCGCCGACGGCACGATGGTCAACCACCTGGTGAACTGGCTCAGCCCGCTCAAGGAGCGGTCGACTGTGGTCACCGGTGACAAGGGCTGCTTCGTGGCCGACACGCTCACCGCCGACCTGACCTTCTACGCCAACGCCGCCATCGACACCGAGTGGGAGGCGCTGCGCGCGTTCCGCGGCGTGGCCGAGGGCGACATGGTCCGCTACGCGATCCCGAAGCGGGAGCCGCTGCTGGTCGAGCACGAGCGCTTCCGGGACGCGGTCGAGGGCAAGCAGAGCGACATCGTCACGCTGCGGCAGGGTCTGCGTACCGTGCAGGTCGCGGCCGCCCTGCTGGAGTCGTCCGCCGACGGCAAGGTCGTGTCCGTCGCGGCCAGCGGCAGCGACGCGGAGCCGGCACTGCGATGAGCCCGGCGCCGGTGCGGCGGACGGTCTCCGCGGTACGGCGGCGGATTCCCCGGCGGTGGCGCATCGCGCTCCGCCGGGCCGCCGCCGGCGCGCGGCCCTGGCAGACCCCTTCGGTACGCGAACTGTGTGAACTCCCCGCCGGCACGCCGCTGCCGGTGCACGCCGGCGGGATCACCGGCGACCGGGCGCTGGACGGCGTGCTGCGCGCGCTCGTCCGGCTGCCCGAGTTCCACCTGGCGCTGGCCTGCGACGAGGCGGAGCGGGCGTCGGCCCAGGACCTGACCCGCCGCGCCGGCAAGGCGCGCCGCCGGGTCCACGTGGTGCCGCGCCCGCGTACGGTGACGGCCGCGTTCCTCGCCCCGGCGGACGTGGCGGTGTTCGGGTTCGACCCGGACGCCGGTCTCGACCTGCTGGACACCTACCTCGCCGCCGGGCTGCGGGTGGTCGCCGCCGACAGCCGGGTGACGCGCGAGCACCTGGCCCGGCACGGCGGCGGCGAATGCTTCGCGCCCGGCTCGCTGCCCTCGTTCACCAAGGCGGTGGAACGGGCCCGGCAGCGCGGCGGCGACGAGGCATCTCCCGCGCAGGAGCCGCCGGTCGCGCCGATCGAGGCCGGCACGCCCGGCCCGTGGCGTCCGCTCGGCGCCGGGCCGATCCGGCTGGGGCTGGGCACGGCGAACTACGCCGGGCAGCTCTCCGCCCTGGCGGTGGCGATCACACAGCCCGCGCCGACGTCGGCGTGGAACTGGTGATGGCCAAGCCACCGGCCACCTACCGCTACCCGGCCGACCGCTACCTGAACTACCCCGGCGAGCACCGGCTCGACGTGCAGATCGCGCGGGCCGAGCGGGTGCTCGGCTGGTACACCCACCTGATCGTGGACGCGTTCCGTCCGGTGCTCGGCCGGGCCAACGGCGACGACATCGCCGCGGACCTGCCCGCGTTGCGCCGGGCCCGGCTCAAGGTCGCGCTGCTGGCGCACGGCAGCGAGATCCGCCATCCGGGCGCGCACCTGGAGCGGCACGCCGAGTCCGCGTTCCGGGACGCCCCGGCGGACCTGATCGGGCAGCTCACCACAGTCGCCGAGCGGAACCGGCGCACCGCCGAGGAGAGCGGCCTGCCGTTCTTCGTGACCACCCCCGACCTGCTGGACGACGTGCCGTCCGCCACGTGGGCGCCGCTGATCGTCGACGTGGACGCCTGGGCCTGCGACCGCCCGGTGCTGGAACGCGCCCGGCCGGTGGTGCTGCACGCGCCGTCGAAGCGGTGGACCAAGGGCACCGACCGGCTCCTGCCCCGGTTGCAGGAGCTGCACGATCGACGGATCATCGAACTGCGCCTGGTGGAAGGGCTGCCGCACCACGAGATGCGGCGCCAGGTGCAGGAGTGCGACATCGTGGTCGACCAGCTGGTGATGGGCAGCTACGGCACCTTCTCCTGCGAGGGGATGGCCGCCGGCCGGGTCGTGGTGGCGTACCTCAGCGAGGGGCCGCACCGGGCCGCCGGGATCCAGCCGCCGATCGCCAACGCCACCCCCGGCACCCTCGTCAAGACCATCGAGTCGCTGCTCGACGACAGGCCCGCCGCGGTCGCCCTGGCCGCGGAGGGCACCCGTTACGTCCGTGACCACCACGACGGGCGGCGCACCGCCGAGGTCTTCGACGCCTTCCTCCGGTGACCCGCCCGACCACCACCCACGCCCGCACCGTCAACGAGGAGAAGCACCCGATGCAAGCTGGCGCTAACAGCGATGCCCGACCGACCCGGGGCCGGGTGGTGATGCTGGTCGACAACGGCGTCCACGGCGACTCCCGGGTGCAGAAGGCAGCGCGCTCGGCCGCCGACGCCGGCTGGGAGGTCTTCCTCCTCGGCATCCGCAACGCCCGCTCCGACGTGGACACCTGGCGCATCGGCGGCGCCGAGGTGCGGCTGCTGCGGGTGCCCAAGCCGCTGCACCGGCTGCCCCGGGAGTACAGCCGGTCGCTGCGCCGGCCGCTGGCGTACGCGTCCACCACCGAGGCCGCGTACCGGGTCCAGGAGATCAAGGCCTGGCAGGCCGATCTGTACGAGCGCCGCGTCCGCGCCCAGGCGCTGGGCGGCGGGCTTCCGGCCGCCGTGGGACGGGCGGCCCAGCTGCCGTCCCGCGCCGCCGCCACCGCGCTCGCCCGCTGGGTACGGTTCCGCAGCGGCGAGACCCGTCGGCTGCGCAAGGCGCAGACCGATCCGGAGGCGCTGTTCAGCCGCCTGCCCGTGCGGTTCTGGCAGGGGCTGCTGGGCGACCGCGCCTGGCGCCGGCTGGACCCGGGCCTGTGGGACTTCGAACTGGCCTTCCGCAAGGCGCTCGACGAACTCAAGCCGGACATCATCCACGCCAACGACTTCCGGATGCTCGGCATCGGCGCGCGGGCGACGCTGCGGGCCCGGGCCGCCGGCCGGCGGGCCAAGCTGGTCTGGGACGCCCACGAGTTCGTCGGCGGCATCACCGGCCGGGCCGACAACCCGCGCTGGCTGCCGGCCCAGATCGCCTACACGGCCGAGTACGCCGCCTATCCGGACGCGGTGGTGACCGTCTCCGACACGCTCGCCGACCTGCTCCAGGAGACCCACAACCTGCCCGACCGGCCGGCCGTGGTGCTCAACGCGCCGATGGCGCCGCCGGCCGAGGCCGACGGCGACGTGCCGGACCTGCGGGCGCTGTGCGGCGTGGACAGCCGTACGCCGGTGCTCGTCTACTCCGGCGCGGTGAACCCGAGCCGGGGCTGCCAGATCATGGTGGAGGCGCTGCCGGAGCTGCCCGACGTGCACGTCGCGTTCGTGACCATGAACCCGAACGGCGACAACCAGTTCTCCGAGGCGCTGCGGGAGCGGGCCGCCGAACTCGGCGTCGCGGACCGTGTGCACCTGCTGCCGTACGTGGCGCACTGGCAGGTGGTGCCGTTCCTGTCCGGCGCGGACGCCGGGGTCATCCCGATCCACCACAAGCCCAACCACGAGCTGGCGCTGATCACGAAGTTCCTGGAGTACTCGCACGCCCGGCTGCCGATCGTGGTCAGCGACGTGAAGACCATGGCGCAGACCGCGCGGGCCACCGGGCA
The DNA here is from genome assembly GCF_001029515.1 of Micromonospora sp. RV43. Taxonomy (NCBI): domain Bacteria; kingdom Bacillati; phylum Actinomycetota; class Actinomycetes; order Micromonosporales; family Micromonosporaceae; genus Micromonospora; species Micromonospora sp. RV43. The sequence goes on from NZ_LEKG01000010.1 coordinate 10,395, forward strand.
GGGTGAGGTGTTCACCGCCGAGGACCGGGCCGACTACGTCCGGGCCGTCCGGGCCGTGCTCGCCGACCCGGAGCGCTACCGGGCCGCCTACGACAAGCCCGGCCTGCTGGAGGGCTGGACCTGGGAGGCCCAGGCCCGGATCCTCGACGAGGTGTACGGCTCGCTGCTGGGCACGCCCGCCGCGAGCGGGGCGCGTCCTCCGGCGTCCCGGCGTCCCGGCGACGAGCGGGAGTACGCGGCTACCTCGCGCTGACCCCCGGCACAGAACGATTCGGCCGGCTCCCCGTGTCGGGGAGCCGGCCGATCACGTGTACGCCGGTCAGCCGGACGTGGCCGGCGGCTCCAGCAGCAGCCGGTCGAAGTCCTTCTGCGTCACCGACCAGTCCCAGGTGCTCAGCACGTGCGACGCCGCGGCCCGGCCCGCCTCACGCCAGGTCTCCTCGGTGGCGGTGAGGGCCAGGATCCGCTCGGCGGCCTCCTGCGGCGTACCCACCACCCAGTCGCTCGGGAACAGGCTCCGGGCGCTGTGCGGGCGGCCGGCGAAGAACGGCCAGTCGCGCACCACGGGCACCGCGCCGCTGGCCGCGCCCTCGACGAGCGCACAGTGGAAGCTCTCCCGCAGCGAGGTGCTGAGGATGACCCCGACGTCGGTGAGCGCACCGGGGACGTCCTCGGTACGGCCGGTCCGCACCACCGCGCCGGACGGCTCCAGCTCGGCCAGCTCGGCGTCGAGTTCCCGGACGTAGGCCGTGATCGCCGGGCTGAGCTCCGGGTTGAGGTCGTCGCCGACCAGCTTGAGACGGTACCGCTCGTCGTGCCGGCGCAGCTCCCGCAGCACCGCCAGGGCCCAGCGCGGGTCCTTCGCCAGGGAACTCAACCCGACCAGCCCGAGCGTGAACCGGCTGTCGGCGGAGACCTTCGGCGCCACGTACCGGTGCAGGTCCATCGCGTTGCTGATCATGTGGGTCCGCGGGCCCTGCGGCGCGCGCAGCCGCGGCACCGCGGCCAGCGCCAGGTCGCGCAGGTGCTCGGAGACGAAGACCACGTCGTCCACACGCGACCAGTCGGTCAGGTGCGGCCACCAGCTGAACGCCTCGAAGCTGTGCAGGCGGACGATCACCCGGGTGGTGCCCGGGTCGATCATCGTCAGCATCGCGGCGCCGAGGTTGCACCAGTCCACGAAGACCGTGTCCGCCCACTCCAGGTGGGGGCCCCACGCCTCCTGGACCTCCCCGGCCCGCTTGGAGGCGCCGGCGAGCATGTGGAGCGTCACGTTGGTGCGGCCGTTGCTGAGCACCGGGAGGATCGACTCCTCCATCAGGTTCAGCCGGCGGACCTCCACCCCGGGCATCGCCTCGTAGCGCTCCAGGATCGGCCCGAGGAAGTTGTCGTTCAGCCCGGTGAAGAAGAGCATCCGGTGCGGCCGGCCGGCGGGCGGGAACGCCGCCGGGCTCTGCCGCCCGCGCGGCGTCGCCATCGCCCGGCCGGCCTCGCTGTTGTGCAGCGGCGCGAGGAACTTCTCCGGGTCCTCGGCCAGCGGCGAGGTGGTGCCGTCGAACTGCACGATCCGGTGGAACATCAGGTTGAACGCGCGCAGCACGTGCGGCGCGGCCTTGCCCGGGTTGCGCTTCTTGAGGAAGCCGTCGGCGAGCTTGAGCTGACCTCGCACCACTGTCATCAGGTGCTCGGGCACCTTGCCCTGGCTCAGTTCCGCGTCCACGATCGGGCCGAGGAGCTGCCCCTTGGTCGCCGGGCTCTTCAGCCGGCCCTGCGCCGCCAGCGCCAGCCGCTTCGCGCTGGCGCCGTGCCCGGTCTTGAGCATGTTGCCGGTGACCCGCCGGGCGATCTTGCCGCGGTGCCGCTCCGGCAGGCCGGGCGCCGTGACGGCGCCCTGCCAGAACCAGCGCACCGGGCTGAGCTTCATGGCCCGCTTGCCGGTGCTCATCTCGAACACCCGCTTCGCCAGGTCGACGGTCTGGTTGCGGGTGGCGCTCGCCAGCACGGTCGGGGCCGGGCCGACGGTGTTCAGCCGGGGTCGGCGGTAGCGCGCCGGGTCGGCGGACCGCTTCTCCACCGCCCGCAGCGCCGGGGCGATGCCGTAGACGGCGTCGGCCCGCCGGTAGCGCTGCGCGAGCTGCCAGACGGTGTGCAGGGCCTGCGCGTCGAGCGCGACCAGGACGTCGGCCCGCTTGGCGTGCCGGCGTACCCACGGGTCGCGCTGGGCGCGCAGCCACGGGCGCCGGGCCGGGGCCGCCCGCTTGACCGCCCGGCCGAAGCGGGGGCCCAGCTCGGTGGCGGTGGGCAGCAGGTGCACCTCGGCCAGCTCGGTCGCCGCCGGGATCTTCTCCACCGGGTCGAAGGTGGTGGCCACCCGTACGGTGACGCCCCTGTCACGGAACTGCTGAAGCGCGTCGGTCAGGACCGCCACCCGTCCGGGGACGGTGCCCATAACCATCAGGACCTCGATCATGACCTACCTTCTCGGGCCAGGACGCGCGCGCCGGCGGGGGAGGGCTGTGGGGTGCCGGCCGGACCGCCGGTGCCCAGCACCAGCTCGGTCACCTCCCGGACGGCGGGGATGAGCTGCTCCTCGCGGGCGTACTGCCGCGCCTCGGCGCGGGCCTTCTCCCGCTCGGCCGCGTCGGCGGTACGGGCCATCGCGGCGGCCCGCCGGAAGGCGCCGGTCAGCTCGGCCGGGTCCAGCCCGACCGCGCCGGTCCAGAGTGGATAGGTGGACAGCACCGTGGAGGCGTCGTGGTCGGCCTCGTGGGCGGAGACCACCGGCAGGCCGGTCGCCATGTACTCGTACACCTTGCCGGAGGTCATGTACCGGCCGCCGGTCACCATCAGCACCACCGCGTCCCAGCGGGAGTAGAGGTCCACCACCTCGGCCTTGGGCACCGAGCCGCCGACCAGCACGCCGTCGACGGCGGCGGCCCTGAGCAGCTCCGCGTGCGCGTTGTCGCCGCGCGCCCAGGCGGCGCCGATGTGGCCCCGCACCTCGAAGCGGGCGTCGGCCAGCGCCGGGTCCTCGGCGCGTGCCGTGCGCCAGCCCTCGAGCACGGCGCTCAGCAGCGGGACGGGAAGGTTCAGCGCGCCGAGGTAGCCGAAGGTCAGCGGCCGGTCCGGCGGGGCGGGGCGGACCTGGGCCGGGATGCTCGCCGCGTCGTAGCCGTTGCGCACGACCCGCATCTTGTGCGCCAGTTCCGGATAGCGCTCGCGGTACCAGCGGGAGATCGGCTCGTTGACGTTCCAGATGGCGACGGCGTTGGTGAGCAGCTTGATCTCCCACTGGCCGGAGACCGACTCCCGGGTGAACGCCTCACCGTTGTTGATCACGTCGACCGACCAGCCGTCGCGGAAGTCCACCACGTACGGCACCCGGTGCGTCTCCCACAGCTTCCAGGTCGCGGACAGGTTGACGTACGGCGCGCAGGTGGTCACCAGCAGGTCGACGTGCCGCTCCCGGTGGATCCGGAGCAGGGCCTTCTCCAGCGCCGGACGCCAGCCGCCGAAGACCGGCTCGGGAAAGACCTTGAGGTTCTGCTTGCGCAGGTCGGCCAGGTAGTCCTTGTGCGCCAGGGCACGCTGCTCGGTGAACGTGCGGATGTCGGTCTCGAGGTCGTCCCGGAACAGCGGCAGCTTCACCACGCGCACGCTGGGATCCACACCCTGGGAGAGGGTGTGGTCGAGCCCGTACTCCCGTTCCCAGGCCTCGTCCGCGATGGTGACAGCGGTCACGTCCCAGCCCGCGGCGGCGAACTGGTTCGCGGTCTCCCGCATGCGGTAGGCGCAGCTCTTGGCCGCCGGTGGGAAGCCGATCGCGAGGTAGACCATGTGCGGCCGGGACCCGGACCGTCGCGGCCGGGGGAGTTTCAACGAGTCCCAGAGAGTTCGCCCGTTGTTCATCGATTCCGATCCTGGGGAGGTGGGGAGATGCCGTGTCGCGGCCTGGACGGCTCGGCCGGACGCGGTACCTGCTGTGCCGGTGGCCGCGTAACGACCGCCGGAGCGCGTGCGGACACTACAATAACGCCGTTTCGCGCGCCGGACCTGCCGCCGCCCGGCGGCCGGCGGGTGCGCCGTGCCCCGGATCACCGCGGTCCCGTCACCGGCGGTCCCGGCCGGCCGGACACGCCGTCTCAGCCGGTCCTCGACCGCGGCCTCCGCTTTCGTAGACTCCTACGCCATGACCGCGCCTGCGCCCGACACCCGCGACCGTGAGCCCGCCCCCACCGGCGGCGACGGGTCCGCGGCCGACGACTCGTCCGATCCGGGGTCGTCCACCCCGCGCCCGACGACGACCGCGGCCCCGGAGCAGCCGGAGCAGGACACCGCGGCCGAAAAGCGGCGCGGCGGCCGGTGGCGGCGGGTCGACGCGCTGGTGGCCCTGGTCTACCTCGCCGGAGCGTTCTGGGTCACCGCCCGCGGCTGGCGCGACTACGACGGCCGGCTGCTCGGCAGCCGCCCGAACGACCAGGGCTTCAACGAGTGGATGCTGGCGTACGCGGCGCACGCGGTCACCAACCTGGAGAACCCGTTCTTCACCACGCTCCAGAACGCCCCGGCCGGCGTGAACCTGATGACGAACGTCGGGATGCAGTTGCCCGGCCTGGTGCTCACCCCGGTCACGCTGCTCTTCGGCGCGTCCTTCTCCTATCTGCTGTTCATCACGCTGAACCTGGCCGGCACCGGGTACGCCTGGTACCACGTGCTGTCCCGGCACGTGGTCGACTCCCGTGCGGCCGCGTTCGTCGGCGGACTGTTCTGCGCCTTCGCGCCGGCGCTGATCTCGCACAGCAACGGCCACCCGCACATCACCGCGCAGTGGCTGGTGCCGTTCATCGTCTGGCGGGTGATCGCGCTGTCCCGCGGCGAGCGGGTGATCCGCGACGGCCTGATCCTGGGCGGGCTGGTGGTGGCCCAGTTCTTCATCAGCCTGGAGATCCTCTTCCTGACCGCGCTCGGCTGCCTGCTGCTGGTCCTGGCCTACCTCGTCTTCCGGCCCCGCGACGCGGTACGCCGGCTGCGCCCGCTGCTGTCCGGTCTGGCGATCACCGCCGTGCTCGTGTCCGCGGCGGCGGCGTACCCGTTGTGGATGCAGTTCGCCGGCCCGCAGCACCGGGTCGGCCACCCCGGCACCCCGGACATCTACGCCCTCAAGCTCGGCTCGTTCGTCGAGTTCGCCACCAAGTCGATCGCCGGTGGCCCGACCAGCGCGATCGGCTGGGCGCCGAACACCACCGAGCAGGCCAGCTTCTACGGCTGGTCCCTGGTGGTGCTGGCGGCCGGGGTGCTCTGGTGGCTGCGCCGGGAGACCACGGTCCGGGTCCTCGGGGCCGTCGGCCTGGTGTCGGCGCTGTTCTCCATCGGCACCACCTGGACCGTCGGCACCCGTCGCACCGACATCCCCGCGCCGTTCGCCCTGGTGCAGAACCTGCCCGTGTTCGACTCCGTGGTGGTGTCCCGGTTCGCGCTGATCACCACGGTGGCGCTCGGTGTGCTGCTGGCGGTCGCCGGTGACCGGCTCGCCGCCCGCCGCACCGAACCGGCCGGCCGGCTGGCCGCCCGCGTCGGGGCCGTGGCGGTGGCCGCCGCGCTGCTGCCGATCCTGCCGATGCCGCTGGACGCGAAGGGCCGCACCCCGGTGCCGGACTTCGTCACCGCCGGCACCTGGCGCGACCACGTGGCGCCCGGCCGCACGCTCGTCCCGGTCCCGGTGAACGGCATGACGTCGCTGTACTGGAGTTCTGCCGCGGTGGCCGGCTTCGCCGTCCCCGAGGGCTACTTCCTCGCGCCGGTCTCCGCCACCGACAACACCGGCCGCTGGGGCGTCGACCCGCAGCCCACGGCGAAGCTGCTCACCGCCGTCTCGCTCGGCGAGCGGGACACCACGGTCGGCCAGGCCGACGTCGACCAGGCGCGCGCCGACGTCCGCTACTGGAAGGCCGACGCCGTGGTGCTGCCCGACCGCGGCGCCCGCCGCCACGACGACCTGAAGACCGTGCTGGACGCGCTCTACGGCCCGGGGGAGCGGGTCGAGGACGTCTGGGTGTGGGACGTCCGGCCGTTCACCCGCTGACCGGTCACGGCGACTTCGTCCAGATCAGCAGCAGATAGCCGCCGAAGTAAGCGGAGAGCGCCACGAGCGTGACCAGCACCGTGCCGGCCCGGGCCCATCCGGCCCGGGCCAGGCCCACGGCGGCCGGCAGCAGCAGCGGGAACGCCGGCAGCAGGAACCGCGCCTTGGAGTGGTAGTAACCGGCCGCGCCGAGCGTGGTGACGAGCATCAGGCCGCTGTAGAGCAGCAACTGCCACGGCTGCCGGTCGATCGCGCTCAACGCGAAGAACATGATCGACAGCAGCGCCACCACGGTGACCACGAGCAGCGGCAACGCGGCCACCTGCACCAGCGCCTGCTGGCCCCGGTCGACGGTGTAGACGCCGAAGTCGAAGGTGGTGCCCCCACCCGGCGGACTGGATGTGGAACCAGCCGTCCGGCCGGCCGGTCCGGGTGCCGACCCAGGCCAGGTAGCCCAGCCACCCGGCCGGGGCGAGCAGCAGCGCCGCCCAGGGCCGCCAGCCGTCGCGCCGCCTGACGACCGCCAGCAGCGCGGCCAGCCCCACCACCGGGATCAGCGACGAGGCGGTGGGCCGGGTCAGGCCGGCGAACAGGCACACCACACCGGCGGTCATCCAGTGCCGGCGCAGCAACGCGTACAGCGTCCACGCGGCCAGCGCGGTGAACAGGCTCTCGCTGTAGCCCATCGACTCCACGACGGCGTGCGGCACGGCGCCCCAGAGCGCGGCGAGCAGGATGCCGGTACGCCTGTCGTGCAGGTGCTTGCCGATGGCGTACAGGCCCCAGGCGGCGGCCAGCGCGGCCAGCCACGCCACGACCAGCGCCGACTCGCGCGGGCTGAACGGGGAGAGCCGCTCCAGGGCCGCGGTCAGGCCCGGGTAGAGCGGGAAGAACGCCATGTTGCTCTGGGTCTTCTCGTACCCGTCGTAGCCGTGCTGGACGATCCCGAGGTACCAGTTGCCGTCGGCCCGGGTGAGCCGCTCGACCGGGGAGACGTCGATGTTGCGGGCCCACAGGTAGACGACGAGCACGCCGATCAGCCGGATCACCGCGTACAACGCCAGCGCGGGCGCCGCGTCCCGGGCGGCGTCGCGCAGCCGCCGGACGTAGCCGGGCCGGACGCGGTCGGCTGTGGCCGGGCCGGTCGGCGGGGCTGGTGCGGGCCGGCTGGGTTCCTCGGTGGTCACCACGTCCATTGTGCGGTCCCGTTCGCGCTGAGCTGCGATTGTCCGGAGGCCCGCGTGGCGCGGCCGGCGACCCGGCGAACGACCCGGAGCGGGCGCCGGTCGTTGAACAGGATGGAGGGTAGCAACCGTCACACCAGGTCGTGGGGCACCGGCGGCGGCGGGCGTTCGAGCCCGATCCGCTGTCGTAGACTCGCTCGGGTCCGCGGGCGCGGTGCTGGCGACGACGAAACGGGCAGGAATGGGATCTGACGGCACGACCGCAGCGGCGGGCACCCGGGGACGGGTCGTGATGCTGGTGGACAACGGGGTCATCGGGGACTCCCGGGTGCAGAAGGCGGCCCGCTCCGCCGCCGCCGCCGGCTGGGACGTCGTGCTGCTCGGCCGCGCGCCGGTCGGCAGCCCGCAGAGCTGGCGCCTCGGCGCCGCCGAGGTACGCCTCGTGCCGATGCCCGAGCCGCTGGCCCGCCGCCGGCACGAGTTCCGCCGGGCCTGGCTGCGGCACCCGCTCGCCTATCCGCCCAGCGGCATCGCGGCGCAGCGTACCCAGGCGGTGAAAGCATGGCGCGCGGACCTGGCGGTCCGCCGGGCGGCACTCACCGTCGCTGCCCGCGAGTCCGGCGCGGGCCGGCCGGGCGGGCTGCCCTGGGCCGCGCTGCGCGCCGAGGAGAAGCTGTCCGGCCTGACCCGCAAGTGGGTCGGTTTCCGCAACCGTCAGCTCACCCGGGCCCGCAAGGGCCGCAAGCTGGACGGCCCCTGGGACCGCGCGTACACGCTGTTCTGGCGCAAGCTGCGCGGCGACGGCGCGTGGCGGCGCCTGGAACCGGGCCTGTGGGACTACGAGCTGGCCTACGGCCCGGTGGTCGACGAGCTGGCGCCGGACCTGATCCACGCCAACGACTTCCGGATGCTCGGCGTCGGCGCCCGCGCGAAGGTCCGGGCCGCCGCGAAGGGCCGCCGGATCGCGCTGCTCTGGGACGCCCACGAATACCTCCCCGGCGTGCAGCCGTGGCGCGACAACGCCCGCTGGCTGCCCGGCAACGTGGCGCACGAGCGGGAGTACGTGCCGTACGCCGATGCCACCATGACCGTCTCCGGTGGTCTGGCCGACCTGCTACGCACCGAGCACGGGCTGGCCGAACGGCCGGCGGTCGTGCTCAACGCCCCCGCGGTGGACGAGTTGCCCGCGGATCCGGCCGGGCCGGCGCCGGACATCCGCGCCCGCTGCGGGCTCGGGCCGGACGAGCCGCTGCTGGTCTACAGCGGGGTGGCCGCCGCCAAGCGCGGTCTCGGCGTGATGGTCGAGGCGCTGCCCCGGCTGCCCGGCGCGCACGTCGCGTTCGTGGTCAACAAGCCCGACTCGGCGTACGTCAGGGGCCTGGTCACCCGGGCCGGTGAGCTGGACGTGGCGGACCGGGTGCACGTGCTGCCGTACGTGCCGCACCACCAGGTGGTCCGGTATCTCGGCGGCGCGCAGGTCGGAGTCATCCCGATCCAGCACTGGCCGAACCACGAGATCGCGCTGATCACCAAGTTCTTCGAGTATTCACACGCCCGCCTGCCACTGGTCGTCTCCGACGTGCGCACCATGGCCGAGACTGTCCGGGAGACCGGTCAGGGTGAGGTGTTCCGCGCCGAGGACGTGGCCGACTTCGTCCGCGCGGTCACCGCGGTGCTCGCCGACCCGCAGCGGTACCGCGCCGCGTACGACCGGCCGGGCCTGCTGGCCGGCTGGACCTGGGAGGCGCAGGCGCGGGTTCTCGACGAGGTCTACTCCCGGCTGCTGCCCGACGCGCCGCCCCGGCCGACGCCGCCGGCGCACGCCCCGGTGGAGCCGGCACAGGTGGAGGTGGGCGCGTGAACGGGCCGGACGTGACGGTGGTGGTCGCCGTCTACAACACCATGCCGTACCTGACCGCCTGCCTCGACTCGCTCGTCGGGCAGAGCATCGGCCGGGACCGGCTGGAGGTCGTCGCCGTCGACGACGGCTCCACCGACGGCAGCGGCGCGGAACTGGACCGCTACGCCGAGCGGTACCCGGGCACGGTCCGGGTGCTGCACCAGGCCAACTCCGGTGGCCCGGCGGCGCCGAGCAACCTGGCGCTCGACCACGCCCGCGGCCGGTACGTCTTCTTCATCGGCTCGGACGACCACCTCGGCCCGGAGGCGCTGGAGCGCCTCGTCGACGCCGCCGACCGGTGGGACTCCGACGTGGTGCTCGGCCGGATGGTCGGCACCAACAAGCGCTACGTGCACCAGGCCGTCTACGCCACCACCCGGGAGCGGCTCGACCTGTTCGACAGCGACCTGCCCTGGTCGTTGTCGAACACCAAGCTGTTCCGCCGGGACCTGATCGAGCGGCACGGCCTGCGGTTCCGTACGGACATGCGGATGGGCAGCGACCAGCCGTTCACGCTGGAGGCGTGCTTCAGGGCGAAGAAGGTGTCGGTCCTCGGCGACTACGAGTTCTACTACGCGGTCAAGCGGGACAACGCCCAGAACATCACGTACGCCAGCCGGTTCGAGGAGCGGCTGCGCTGCGCCGAGGAACTCGTCGGGTTCGTCGCCGGCCTGATCGAGCCCGGCCCGCGGCGGGACGCGGTGCTGGTGCGCCACTTCACCTGGGAGGTGGCGAAGCTGCTCCGCGCGGAGTTCCTCGCCCTCGCCCCGGACGTGCAGCGGCACGTCCACGACCGGATCCGCAAGCTCGCCGAGGCGTACCTGACCGACGGGGTGACCGCCCGGATGGCGCCCGAGGAGCGGCTGCGGGTGGCGGTGGCTCGCGACGGCGACCTGGACGCGCTGTGCGCGCTCATCGGCCAGCAGTCCGACCGGTCACTGCCCGAGGTGGTCGTCGACGGCGACCGCTGGTACGCCGACCACGTCGGCTTCCGCGACCCGGCGTTCGGCTACCCGGACGACTGGTACGACGTCACCGAGCGGGCCGCCGCGATACTGGCCAAGCTGACCGCGACCGGGCTGGCCTGGGGACGCGACGCCGCCGGGGCGCGGGCCCTGGTGGTCACCGCCCGCAGCCGCCGGGCCGAGCTGGCCGAGCTGAGCGCGGAGGCGCTGCGGGTCAGTGTGGGCGATCTGACGGGTGTCACGTCGGCCGAGTCCTCCGGCAGCGGTACCGTCGTACGAACGGACTTCGCGGTGGACCGGTTGCTGGCGGTCGTCGCGGGGACAGGCGAGCGTCGTATCGTACGCGCCGAGGTCTCCGCCCTGGGCGGGACGGGCTCGGCGCCGTTGCGCACCGACCGCCCCGTCGCCGCACCCCGGCTGGTGGCCCGGCGCGGTGTCCGCTGGCACCTCGTCACACCCACCACGAACCACAAGGGCCAGGTGATCGTCGCGATCACGCCGGTGACCCCCGGTCGGTTCCTTGCCCGCCTGCGCCGAATCTGGCCCTCTGGAGGAAAGTAGTTCATGAACATCTGCGTCGTCGCGCTCGGCAAGATCGGTCTGCCGCTGGCCGTGCAGTTCGCGTCCAAGGGGCACCGGGTGATCGGCGCCGACGTCTCCGAGCGGGTCGTCCAGCTGGTCAACGACGGTGCCGTGCCCTTCCCGGGTGAGGCCGACCTGGACGTCAAGCTCAAGGAGACGGTGGCCGCCGGCCTGCTGTCGGCCACCACCGACACCGCCGCCGCGGTCGCCGAGTCGGAGGCGGTCGTCGTGGTCGTGCCGCTGTTCGTGGACGCCGAGGGCGTGCCGGACTTCGGCTGGATGGACGACGCCACCCGGGCCATCGCCCGTGGGTTGAAGCCGGGCACGCTGGTCAGCTACGAGACCACGCTGCCGGTCGGCACCACCCGTAACCGGTGGGCGTCGATGCTCGCCGAGGGCTCCGGCCTGACCGCCGGCACCGACTTCCACCTGGTGTTCAGCCCCGAGCGGGTGCTCACCGGGCGGGTCTTCGCCGACCTGCGCCGCTACCCGAAGCTGGTCGGCGGCATCGACGAGGCGTCGGCCGCGCACGGCGTGCGGTTCTACGAGGCGGTGCTCGACTTCGACGAGCGCCCCGACCTGGACCGCCCGAACGGCGTCTGGGACCTCGGCTCCGCCGAGGCGTCCGAGCTGGCCAAGCTCGCCGAGACGACCTACCGGGACGTGAACATCGGCCTGGCGAACCAGTTCGCCCGCTTCGCCGACACCGTCGGCGTGGACGTCACCAAGGTCATCGAGGCGTGCAACACGCAGCCGTACAGCCACATCCACTCGCCGGGCATCGCGGTCGGCGGCCACTGCATCCCGATCTACCCGCGGATGTACCTGTGGAACGACCCGGCCGCCACCGTGGTCCGCTCGGCCCGCGAGGCCAACGCGGCCATGCCGGAGTACGCGGTCGACCTGCTCGCCGCCGCGTACGGCGATCTGACCGGCGTGGGCGTGCTGGTGCTGGGCGCCGCCTACCGGGGTGGCGTCAAGGAGACCGCGTTCTCCGGCGTCTTCCCGACCGTGGACGCGCTGCGCCGGCGGGGTGCTGTGCCGTACGTCTCGGACCCGATGTACACCAACGAGGAACTGGTCGCGCACGGCCTGCCCGGGTACGACGGCGAGCCGGTCGGCGCCGCGGTGGTCCAGGCCGACCACGCCGAGTACCGCACCCTCGCCCCGGCCGACCTGCCGGGCGTGACGGTGCTGGTCGACGGCCGCCGGGTCACCGACCCGGCGCGCTGGACCGGCGTGCGCCGGGTGGTCATCGGGGGCTGACCCCACCGACTCCGCGGGCCCCGGCCGTCTCGAACGGCCGGGGCCCGTCGCGTGCCGCCGCCGGGATGAGCCGGAATCACGCCGTGTGGAGTTCACCTGCCGGACACCCCGGCAATACTTGTGTCATGTGATCCGTTTAGGGTCGCAGCCGTCGGAAATCGACCCGCACCGACATCGGTGGGGCAGACAGGGAGCGTGTCGTTGTTCAGCAGAGTACGCAGCCAGCAGGGTCTCGCCGCGGTCGGCGCGACGCTCCTCGGCTACGCGGTCATGGTCCTCGCCGGAGTCCTCGGCCTGGTGGTCCCGTACGCGGTGGCCGCGGTGGTCGCCGTCGCCGGTGAGCTGGCCCTGGCCGGGCGGCACACCGAGACCGCCACGCTGCTCGACAAGGCCGGTCTGGGCGAGACATTCCGGCGGTTGGTGCGGGACCTGTCGGTGGTCCTGCTCGTGGTCGCCGCGGTGCGTCCCGGCGTGGCCGGCACCGTCGCCGTCCTGCTGCTGCCCGCCGCGCTGTGGACCGTGGCCGTCGCCACCAACGCGGTGACCAAGGTGATCGACGGCCGGGTCGACCCACCGGCGTACACCCGCAACATCGACCTCGGCGCGCTGCGGCGGGTTCCGGTGCCGCCGGCCTGGGCGCGGCTGCTGGCCGGGCTGCGCATGCCGCTGCTGAACGTGCTGCTGGTGCCCGCGGCAGTGGTGGCCGCCGCACTCGACCGGGTCGCCCCGGTGGTGCTCACCGCCCTGGTCACGCTCGCCGCCGGCCTGGTCACCGCCGCGGTGCTGGCGCTCACCGCGCTGCGCGGCCGGGGCAAGGCCCCGGGTGTGCTGCCCGCCGTGCACGACTGGATGGCCCGGGAACGGCCCGAGGTGGCGCTCTACTTCGCCGGCCCGGCCAAGGACGTCTACCAGGCCAACATGTGGCTCGCGCCGGTGGAGGCGACCGGCCGTCGCGCCGTCGTGCTGCTGCGCGCCGCGGACGCGTTCGAGCAGCTCGCCGACACCCGGCTGCCGGTGATCTGCGTGCCGGCCGGCGTCGACTTCATGAACCTGGACCTGGGCTCGCTGCGCGTGGCGCTGTACGCCGCGAACGTCGGCGCCAACATCCACCTGCTGCGGGAGCCGGGCGTGAAGCACGTCTTCGTCGGCCACGGCGACAGCGACAAGCAGGCGAGCGTCAACCCGTACAGCAAGGTGTACGACGAGGTCTGGGTGGCCGGGCCGGCCGGGCGGGAACGGTACGCCCGGGCCGACGTCGGCGTGCTGGACCGCGACATCGTGGAGGTCGGCCGCCCGCAGCTCGCCGGGGTGCACACGTTCGGCTCGGGCGCCGCCGACCACCGCTTCACGGTGCTGTACGCGCCGACCTGGGAGGGCTGGCTCGACGACGACCCGTACCACACGTCGCTCGTGCTGATGGGTGAGCGGATCGTGTCCGGCCTGCTCGCAGCCGGGGACGTGCGGGTGATCTACAAGCCGCACCCGCTGACCGGGACGCGCTCGCCGAAGGCCCGCGCCGTGCACGAGCGGATCGTGTCCCGGATCAAGGCCGCCGGCGGCGAGACCGATCCGTCCTCGCTGGACGGCACCGCGCACCTGGTGGTCACCGGCCGCACGCCGGGGCTGTTCGACTGCTTCAACGTCACCGACCTGCTGGTCAGCGACGTGTCCAGCGTGGTCTCCGACTTCGTGCAGAGCGAGCGCCCGTACGTGGTGGCGAATCCGGCCGGCCTGCCCGAGGACGAGTTCCGGCGGCAGTTCCCGACCGCTCGGGCGGCGTACCTGCTCTCGGCGGACTGCGGCGAGCTGACGAAGATCCTCGACGTGACCCGGGCCGGGGACGACCCGATGACCGGGGCGCGGCGGGAGCTGAAGGAGTACCTGCTCGGCCCGGCCGGGTCGAACCCGATGGACCGGTTCCGGGACGAGATCGGCCGGCTCTGCGGCTGAGGCGTACCGACGGAGCAGGGGCGACGACCGCGCCGGTCGTCGCCCCTGTCTCGTCCGGTCAGCCCTGGTGCGGCGGGTTGTCGACGTCGCGGGAGATGACCTCGCCCTTGGCGTCGACCCAGCCCTTCGGGCGGGCCGGGTTGCCGGCCACCAGCTGGTACGGCTTGACGTCGCGGGTCACCACCGAGCCGGCGGCGATCATCGCGTACTCGCCTACCTCGATGCCGCACACGAGCGTGGCGTTCGCGCCGATCGACGCGCCCCGGCGGACGAGCGTCGGGGTGATCGTCCAGTCCGGATTCTGGGCGCGCGGGCGGAAGTCGTTGGTGAACACCGCGCACGGGCCCACGAACACCTCGTCCTCGATGGTCACGCCCTGGTAGACCGAGACGTTGTTCTGGATCTTCACCAGGTCGCCGACTGTGACGCCCGCGTCGACGTAGACGTTGCGGCCGATCACGCAGCCGGCGCCGACCTGGGCGCTGGACCGGATGTGCGCCAGGTGCCAGACCTTGGTGCCGTCGCCGACCTCGGCGCCGGACTCCACGTCGGCCGTCGGGTGGACGAAGACGGAGGCGGACCGGTCGTTGCTGTCAGTCATCTCAACTCGCATCATGGCCAGGGCGCGTCGCGCCGTCGGGCGGGCTCGACGCAGCATAACGAGCGCTCACGCGAGCAGTTCGGCCACCGCGTCGGCGGCGGGCCGGTCGGCCGGCAGCGGGTGCGCGGCGACCACCGCGTCCACCGGCAGCGCGGCGTACAGGTGCGGGAACAGCGCGCCGCCGCGGGACGCCTCCCAGCGCAGCGCGTCGCCGAGCCGGGCCTCGTCCACCGCGAGCAGCGTCAGGCCGGTGACCCCGGCGAAGAAGCGCCGGGCGGTCTCCACCACCTGGTCGGCGGCGGAGAGGTGGACGTAGCCGTCCTGCCGGTCCATCGCGGTGCCGGCGAACCGCCCGTCCGCCCGCGCCCGCGTCCACTCGTCGTCGGTGAGAATCTTGTAGATCACTGCAGCAGCCTAGAGCGGCCTCGCGTCCCGGCGGCGCGTCTGCCACCATTCGCAGGGCAACACGTCGAGTCGAGGGAGGAAAGGGTGCGGATCCTCCTGGTCGAGGACGACCGCCGGGTCGCCGCGGCGTTGTCGTCCGCGCTGACCCGGCGCGGTTACCAGGTGGAACACGCCGCGACTGTGGCCGCCGCGCTCTCCGCCGCCCCCTGCGACCTGGTGCTGCTCGACCTGGGGCTGCCCGACGGCGACGGCACCGACCTGTGCCGCGAGCTGCGGCGGCGCAGCAGCCGGCTCGGCATCATCGCGGTGACCGCGCGCGGTGAGGAACGCGACCGGGTGCTGGGGCTGCGGCTGGGCGCCGACGACTACGTGGTGAAGCCGTTCTCGATGGTGGAGCTGCAGGCGCGGATCGAGGCGGTGCTGCGCCGGGCCGCGCACACCGCGCCGCAGCGCAACCTGATCGAGGCCGGTACGGTCCGCATCGACGTGGGCGGCCGGACGGTGACGGTGGCCGGCCGGGACGTCTCGCTCACCCGCAAGGAGTTCGACATCCTGCTGTCCCTGGCCCGCCAGCCCGGGGTGGCG
Organism: Micromonospora sp. RV43; assembly: GCF_001029515.1. Classification (NCBI taxonomy): domain Bacteria; kingdom Bacillati; phylum Actinomycetota; class Actinomycetes; order Micromonosporales; family Micromonosporaceae; genus Micromonospora; species Micromonospora sp. RV43. The sequence goes on from NZ_LEKG01000010.1 coordinate 25,915, forward strand.
GTGCCGCGCGAGCGGATCCTGCTCGATGTGTGGGGCACCACCTGGGCCGACCGGCACACCGTGGAGGTGCACGTCGGGTCGCTGCGCGGCAAGCTCGGCGACCCGACGCTGGTGGAGACCGTACGCGGGGTCGGCTACCGGCTCCGCGAGGCGTGAGGGCCGGTTCGTGCGCCGCCGGCTGGTGATCAGCTACCTGCTGCTGATGGTGCTGGTCCTGATCGCCCTGGAGACGCCGCTGGCGGCCACGCTCGCGACCCGGGAGACCGACCGGGTCCGCGCCGACCGTCTCGCCGACGCCACCCGTTTCGCCTCGCTGGCCGGGCCGGCGTTGCGGGGCGGCAGCCCCGGCCCGCTGGACGGGGAACTGGCCGCCTACGACGCGCTCTACGGCATCGGCGCGGCCGTGGTGGACCGGGACCGCCGTACCGTGGTGGCCTCGTCCGGGTGGGAGCCGGGCGCGGGCACCCGCGCGGCGCTCGACACCGCCCTGTCCGGGCAGCAGTTCAGCGGCCCGGAGTCGGTCTGGCCCTGGGTCGGCGGGCCGGTGGTGACGGCCGTGCCGATCAACGACGGCGGCGAGGTGCTCGGCGCCGTGGTCACGACCAGCCCGGCGGACGGCGTGCGCCGCACCGTCACCGTGTGGTGGCTGCTGCTCGCGGGCATCGGCCTGCTGGCGGTGCTGGCCTGCGTCTCGACCGCGTTCGGGCTGGCCGGCTGGGTGCTGCGCCCGGTCACCGAGCTGGACGCGGTGACCCACGAGATCGCCGAGGGCCGCCGCGCCGCGCGGGTCCGCGCCGGACTCGGGCCGCCCGAACTGCGCCGGCTGGCGACCAGCTTCAACGACATGGCCGACGCGGTCTCCGACGTGATGGACCGGCAACGCGCCTTCGTCGCGCACGCCAGCCACCAGCTCCGCAACCCGCTCACCGCGCTGCGGCTGCGGGTGGAGGAACTGGGCCCCAGCCTCACCGACCCGGACGGGCGCGCCGAGCACCGGCTGGCGCTGGAGGAGACCGACCGGCTCGCGACGGTGCTCGACGCGCTGCTCACGCTGGCCCGCGCCGAGCGGGAGGAGAACGAGCGGGTGACTGTGGACGCCACCGCCACCGCCGCCTCCCGGGTGGCCGCCTGGCTGCCGCTGGCCCGGCACCGCGAGGTCACGCTCCGCCTCGACGCCGAGGACGCGCCGGCGTACGCTCGGACCGTGCCGACCGCCATCGACCAGGCGCTGGACGCCCTGATCGACAACGCGGTGAAGTTCAGCGGCGCCGGGGGAGAGGTGACGGTGACCGTACGGGCCGCCGACGGCGGGACGGTGCTGACCGTCGGCGACACCGGCCCGGGCATGACCACCAGTCAGCTCGACCAGGCCACCGAGCGGTTCTGGCGGGCGCCGGACGCGCAGAACGTGGACGGCGTGGGCCTCGGGCTGACCATCGCGGCGGTGCTCGTGGACGCCTCCGACGGCCGGCTCACCATGCGCCAGGGCGAGCCCCGGGGCCTGGTCGCCGAGCTGTGGTTCCCGGCGCCCGCCGACGCGCCGGTCCGGTGCTGACCCGCGTCAGGGCTTCGCGGCGCGATACCACTGCGCCGCGCCCGGATGCAGCGGCAGCGGGGTGGTGACGATCGCCGACCGGGGACTCATCCGTCCCGCCGCCGGGTGCGCGGCGGCCAGCTCCTCCCGGCGGTCCATCAGCAGCCGGGTCACCTCCCGCACCAGCGCGGCGGGCAGGTCGGCGCGGACGATCAGGTAGTTCGGGTTCGCCACCGTGCTGACCGGGGCGGCCCGGTACACCGAGCGCGGCACGTCCCGGGTCACGTAGACCTGCCCGTACGCCCGGCGCAGCGGCTCGGTCCAGTCGCCCAGGTCCACGATCCGCAGCGAGGTCCGCTGGGCCAGGTCGGCGACGCCGCGCACGGGTAGCCCGCCGGAGAAGAAGAACGCGTCGATCCGCCCCTCGCGCAGGGCCGCCACCGAGTCGTCCAGCCCCAGGTGTTCCTGGCGTACCCGGTCGCCACCGAGCTGGGCCACCGCCAGCAGACGGGTGGCGGTGATCTCCGTGCCGGAGCCGTCGGCGCCCACCGACACTCGCCGGCCGCGCAGGTCGCCGAGCGTGCGGATCGGCCCGCCGGCGCGGGTCACCAGGTGCAGCAGGTCGTCGTAGACCCGGGCCACCGCGAGCACCGACGGATGCTCGGGCTCGCGCGGCGGCAGCACGTCGGCCTGGGTGAAGCCCAGCTCGGCCTCCCCGGCGCCGACCAGCCGGACGTTCTGCGCCGAGGCGGCGGTGACCACCACCTCGGCCCGTACGCCGGGCAGCTCCCGGTTGAGCAGCGCCGCGAGCGACTGGCCGAAGGCGTGGTAGACGGCGGTCGGGCTGCCGGTGGCGATGCGGATGCGGGTCGGCTCGGACGGCTCGTCCCGGCACCCGGTGAGCCCGGCGACGAGCAGGAGCACCAGCGCGAGCGGGGCGGCGGCGCGCACAGGCCAGTGTCGGCTCACGGGCTGCACTCTGCGCCGTGCACCCGCCGTGGCGCAAGCCCACGCGGCGCACGCACCACCGCAGGCCCGGCGTGCGGCAGTCTCGGGCCGGGCCGGTCAGCTCGCCGGGGCCAGCTCCGCGCTCTCGGTGATCCGCTCCCGGTGCTCGCCGTTGGGTACCACCACGAGGAAACAGCCCGAGCCGGGCCGCAGCGCCGCCGGCACGTCCAGCAGCGCCGCGCCGCGTACCAGCACCGCCGCCAGGTCCCGGTCGGCGAGCCGGATGCCGAGGCAGTGCCGGCGGACGTGCCGGCCGCCCGCGAGCAGCGCCGCCCGCCAGGCCGCCGCGGCCAGCCGGGGCCGCCACAGCCGCCGCGGCGCCGAGGCGCCCGGGAACGGCCCGCCGAGCAGCTCCCGGCGGCCCTGCCGCCAGCCCGTGGTCAGCAGATTCGCGTACGCCGCCCGGTGCTGCGGCGGCACCGACAGCCGGTGCAGCTCGTAGCGGCGGCGCAGGCCACCGGTGGTCAGCTCGTGCTCGACCGGCACGTCGAGGCGTCCCAGCAGCTGCCGCATCCGTTGCGCCGCGTCCTCGCGGTTGAACTCGGCGATGCCGCCGCGGTGCGGTCCGCTGTCGAGGCGGCGTACGTCGGCGGCCGGCGGCGGCGTGCAGCGCACCATGCAGGCGACCTCGAAGGCGTCGGTCAGGGTCAGCCAGTCCAGCGGCGGCGGCGACGGGCGCGGGCGGTCGAGCAGCGTGGTGAGCATCGGCGCGGCTCCTCGGTCGTCGGGGTACCTCTACCGTCGCTGCCGAGCGCCGGACCGGGAACCGCTGCGCCCGAGCCTTGAGCAAAATTTGCGGGAAGCCCGCGGCTCAGAGCTCGGTGACCACCAGGTCGACCTGCCGGGGCCGCCCGGCCGCCCGGGGCGCCTCCTCGACCGTGTATTTCAGCTCCCGCAGCGCCCTCACCAGCGCGTCGGCGGTACGCGGCCGGGCGTCGGCGAGCAGCAGATCCCGCACCAGCCGGCCCTTCGTGGCCTTGTTGAAGTGGCTCACCACCGACCGGGCCGGCGTGCCGTCCACGATCCGTTCGTGCAGCACCCGTACCGTCACCGTGCGTTCGGCGAGCGCGCCGCGCGGCGTCCAGGTGGCCGCGTACGCGCCGGAGCGCAGGTCCAGCACCGGGCCGCGCCCGGCGGCGGGTTCCAGTACCGGGCCGAGCACCTCCCGCCAGTACGCCGACAGCGCGCCGAGCCCCGGCAGCCGCGCTCCGATCGGGCAGCGGTACGGCGGGATCCGGTCGGCGAGGCGTACCGCGCCCCACAGGCCGGAGCTGATCAGCACCTGGCGGCGGGCCGCCCGCTGCGCGTCGGGGGGCAGCGTGTCCAGGCCCAGCGCCTCGTAGAGCACGCCGGTGTAGAGGCGTCCGGCCGGGGCGGTCGCCGCCTCCCGCAGCCGGGCGTTGCGCCGCAGCTCGCCGAGCTGCCCCTCGGTGAGGCCCAACGCGGTCCGGGCCGCCGTCTCGTCCGGCCCGGCGCACAGGTCGACGAGCGCGGTCAGGACCGCCTCCCGGGCCGGGTTCAGCTCGGTCAGGGACAGCCGGGACAGGTCCAGCCGGCGGCCGGTGCCGGCCTCGGCCTTCCCCTCCGACGGGGGCAGCAGGATGAGCACCGGCACAGCGTACGGGCCGGGGTCAGCGCCACGGCCGCACGGCACGGTCGGGGTGGTACACGCGACTGCCGCCCACCTCGGCCACCACCGCCGCGTCGGCGCGGTCACCCAGCAGCCGCCGCAGTGTGCGCTCGGCCGGGGAGCCGACCGCCACCACGTACCCGGGCCGTTCCGCGCGCGCCACCCGCTGCCAGTACGCCGGATAGCGGTTCTGCCCGGGCGTCAGCGCCCCGTCGAGCACACCGCAGGCGACGGTCTCCCCGGTGTTGAAGATCAGCCGGTTGCAGGTCCAGTAGTCCCCGTACACCTCGTGCAACCCGGCGCCCCGCACCGTGTCGGCGAGGCGGCGGGCCGTGCGCTCCTCGTCCCGTACGCCCGGCACGCCGGCCAGGAACGCCACGGTCCCGGCAACGGTGGCGGCGGTCAGCCCGGCCAGTACCACCGCCGCCGCGGTGCCGCCGAGCCGGGCCGTCCACCCGGTGGTGGCCCGCAGGGCGTGCGCGGCGGTCAGCCAGAGCGGCCACAGCACGGCCGGCAGCGAGATCTGGAGCACCGACAGGTAGCGGGCGTTGCCGAGCGGGTCGGTCGCGGCGAGCGGGCTGTGCACGTACGCCAGAAGTGTCAGCACCGCGCCCGCGACCAGGGCGAGGATCGCCACGGCCCGGACCCGCGCGGCGTGGTCGGCGGCCCGGCGGTACGCGATCAGCCCGAGCGCGGCGGCGGCCACCAGCAGCACCGGGTAGAGCACGCCGAACCACTGCGCCCAGCGCGCGCAGCCGTCCATCGGACACATGCCCGACGCCAGTGGCACCCCCTCCAGCAGCCCGCCGCGCAGGCGTTCGGCCAGCGACGGCGCGACGCCCTCCTTGGTGCTGATCTCGCGGAACACCGACAGCGAGTCCTGCCCGGGCGGCGCGACGAGGTTGTCCTTGACCACCGGGGCGATCCCGGCCAGGAAGCCCGTCACCAGCAGCACGCCCGGCCAGCCGATCAGATCGCGGGGCACCGCCACCGCGAGCACCACCGCCGCGACCAGCAGGTACGGCGCGATCAGCCAGTCCGACCACAGCGCCAGCCCGGCGAGCAGCCCGAACGCGCCGGTGGCCAGCCAGTGGTGCCGGATCCGCCGGCCGCCGAGGGCGACCGCGATCAGCAGCATCGCCAGCACGGCCGGCTTCACCTCCGGGCGGCCGCCGACCACTGTGAGCTGGTCGCGGACCACGCGTTCCGAGCCGAGCGCCAGCAGGCCCACCACGACCACCGCCAGCCAGGGGGAGAACAGGCGACGGGTCAGCCGGTACGCCAGCCACAGGAAGACCGCGAAGAGCGCGAGCAGCGGCAGCCGCAGCACCGGCCAGCTCGGCCCGGCCCAGCCGACGAGCGGCGCGGCCAGGTACGACTCCAGCACGCCCATGTAGCGCTGGCCGTAGAGGAAGACCGGCCGCTCACCACCGGCGGCGATGTGCAGTGCGGCCAGGCCGAACGTGGCCTCGTCGCTGTTCGACGCGGGCACCGTGAGCAGCGTCAGCACCAGCCGGTAGCCGACCCCCGCGGCGCCGAGCAGCAGCGCCATCAGCGCCGGCGCGTCCGGACGCGGTCGTACCGGGTTCCGCTTCGTCGTCGACACGACCAACGCCCCCGTCGTCGTCCCGACCGCAGTCTGTCACGGCGGCGCCCGGCGCCGGGGCGGATCGGCGTGGATCACTCGCGTGGCCCGGCCGGTCCGGTTGTGGCACTGTTGCCGTGTGCCGCCCACACCACCGGACCAGCTGGCCGTCCCGCAACTGCACCGCGCCGCGCGCTTCGAGGACGCCGTGCACGGCCTGGTGGAGCGCCGGTTGCGGCGCACCGGGTGGCAGCCCAACATCATCGCGTACGCGGGCTACGGCGCCCCGGGCTGGGCGCGCGTGCTCTGCCGTGTGCTGCTGGGCCGCCCGGACACGCGGCGGCGGGGCCGGCTGGACAAGGTGCGGGGCTGGCGCAGCTTCGCCACGCTGCCCGCCAAGCACATCACGGTGACCATCGAGGCCGACGGCGTGCGCCAGGAGGTGACCGCCGACCGCAGCGGCTTCGTCGACACCGTGATCGAGGCCGACTTCACCCCCGGCTGGGGCTGCGTACGCCTCAGCGTCGCCGACGCCGAGCCGGTGGAGGCGCTGGTACGCATCCTCGACCCGGCCGTCCGCTTCGGCATCCTCTCCGACATCGACGACACCGTCATGGTGACCGCGCTGCCCCGGCCGCTGCTGGCCGCGTGGAACACGTTCGTGCTCGACGAGCACGCCCGCACCGCCGTGCCGGGCATGGCCGTGCTGTACGAGCGGCTGGCCACCGCCCACCCGGGCGCGCCGGTCTTCTACCTGTCCACCGGCGCGTGGAACGTCGCGCCGACGCTCACCCGGTTCCTGTCCCGGCACCTCTACCCGGCCGGGCCGCTGCTCCTCACGGACTGGGGACCGACCGCCGACAGGTGGTTCCGCAGCGGCCGGGAGCACAAGCGGGCCACGCTGGCCCGGCTGTCCCGGGAGTTCCCCGAGGTGCGGTGGCTGCTGATCGGCGACGACGGGCAGCACGACCCGGAGATCTACCGGGAGTTCGCCGCCGCGCACCCGGACAACGTCGCGGGGGTGGCGATCCGGCGACTGTCCCCGACCCAGTCGGTACTGGCCGGTAGCCTCCCGGCGCCCGCAGGGCGGTCGTCGTCGGGCCCGATCGGTCAGAAGTGGCTGAGCGCCCCCGACGGTGCCGGCCTCTGGAAGCTCCTCCGCGAAGCCGACCTGGTCTGACTCCTGCGGCCACCCGGCGACGGGCGGTCACGCGCCGTCAGCCTGGGTGTGGAGAGCGACCGCCAGATCGCGGTCATCCCGACGCCGGGATATCACAGAGCGTAGTGCTGACCGGGAAGCGACTCCCCGATACGGTTATGACTCAGAGGCATATTTATGCCTCTGAGTCATAACGGGCTCGCCGTGGGCCGCCCGGCCGGCTGGGCTGTGCCGTCAGGCCGGGCGGAGCCAGAGGACGCCCAGCGGCGGCACGCGCAGGGAGACCGACGCGGGCAGGCCGTGCCACGGCACGTTCTCGGCGTGCACCTCGCCCAGGTTGCCCACCCCCGACCCGCCGTAGTGGTGGGCGTCGGTGTTCAGCGCCTCGGTCCACGTACCGGCCGCGGGCAGGCCGATCCGGTAGTCCTCCAGCGGCAGCGCGGAGAAGTTCGCCACGCACACGAGCGTCTGCCCGTCCGGGGCGATCCGGATGAACGACACCGCGTTGTTGGCCACGTCGTCCCCGGCGATCCAGCGGAAGCCGGCCGGGTCGGTGTCCTGCGCCCAGAGCGCCGGGCTCTCCCGGTAGACCCGGTTCAGGTCGGCGACCAGCCGCTGCACGCCCGCGCGGGCCGGATCGTGGGTCAGGTACCAGTCGAGGCCGCGCTCCTCGCTCCACTCCCTGTCGTCGGCCAGCTCGCAGCCCATGAAGAGCAACTGCTTGCCCGGGTGCGCCCACATGTACGCCAGCAGCGCCCGCACGGTGGCCAGCCGCTGCCAGGTGTCGCCGGGCATCTTGCCGGCGAGCGAGCCCTTGCCGTGCACCACCTCGTCGTGGCTGATCGGCAGCACGTAGTTCTCGCTCCACGCGTACGCCAGGGAGAACGTGAGCTGATGGTGGTGGTGCTGCCGGTAGATCGGGTCCTTCGAGGTGTAGAGCAGGGTGTCGTGCATCCAGCCCATGTTCCACTTGAACCCGAACCCGAGCCCGCCCTCCGAGGTGGGCCGGGTGACGCCGGGCCAGGCGGTGGACTCCTCGGCGATCATCAGTACGCCCGGGTGGTGCCGGTAGACGGTGGCGTTGACCTCCTGGAGGAACGCGATGGCCTCCAGGTTCTCCCGGCCGCCGTGCACGTTCGGCGCCCACTGCCCGTCCTGCCGGGAATAGTCCAGGTAGAGCATCGAGGCGACCGCGTCCACCCGCAGCCCGTCGATGTGGAACTCGTCGAGCCAGTACAGCGCGTTGGCGACCAGGAAGTTGCGCACCTCGTTGCGGCCGAAGTCGAAGACGTACGTGCCCCAGTCGGGGTGCTCGCCGCGACGCGGGTCGGGGTGCTCGTACAGCGGGGTGCCGTCGAAACGGGCCAGGGCCCACTCGTCCTTCGGGAAGTGCGCCGGCACCCAGTCCAGGAGCACGCCGATGCCGGCGGCGTGCAGCCGGTCCACCAGGTGGCGGAAGTCGTCCGGGTCGCCGAACCGGGCCGTCGGCGCGTAGTAGCCGGTGACCTGGTAGCCCCACGAGCCGCCGAACGGGTGCTCCATCACCGGCAGGAACTCCACGTGGGTGAAGCCCATCTCCAGCACGTACGCGGTGAGCTGCTCGGCCAGCTCCCGGTAGCCGAGGCCGGGCCGCCAGGAGCCCAGGTGCACCTCGTACACGCTCATCGGCTCCTGGTGCGGCGCCTGCCGGGACCGGCGCGCGAGCCAGTCCGCGTCGCCCCACTCGTACCGTGACTCGTGCACCACCGACGCGGTGGCCGGCGGCACCTCGGTGCGCGCGGCCATCGGGTCGGCCTTGTCCCGCCACCGGCCGTCCGCGCCGAGGACGCGGTACTTGTAGCGGCTGCCCACCGGCATGCCCGGCACGAAGATCTCCCACACGCCGCTGGAGCCGAGCGAGCGCATCGGCCACCCGTCGTCCGGCGCCCAGCCGGTGACGTCGCCGATCAGCCGCACGGCCCGTGCGTTCGGCGCCCAGACGGTGAACGCGACGCCCTCGTCGAACACCCGGGCGCCGAGCGCCGCCCAGAGCCGCTCGTGCCGCCCCTCGCCGATCAGGTGCAGGTCGAGGTCGCCGAGCGTGGGCGGATAACGGTACGGGTCGTCGTGCGTCGTGCCGTCCACCTCGACCCGGTAGTCGAGCACCTCACCGGGGAGGACCGCCTCGAAGACACCGGCGTCGTGGACCCGCTTCATCGGGTGCCGTTCGCCGTCGGCGAGCACCGCCACCTCGCCCGCGCCCCGGCGCAGCGTCCGGATCGTGGTGCTCCCGTCGGCCGGGTGCGCGCCGAGCACGGCGTGCGGGTCGTGTACCTCGCCGGCGATCAGCTGGTCCATCGGGCGTCGTCCTTGTCGGCCGGTGCGGTCGGGGCGGTGCCGCCGGAGAGGTCGGCGGGCACGTCTTCCACTGTCAGGTCGGGCGCGGCCGGCTGCTCCGGCTCGGCGGCGGTCGGCGCGGCCGGCTGCGGGGGCTCGGGTGCGGCCGGGCGGCGCACTGTGAGCACGTGCGCCGGTTGCAGGTACGGGTCGAGGCGCACCGCGTTGCGCTGCCCCCAGTCGTACTCGGCGCCGGTCAGCTCGTCGCGCACGGTGAACCGCTCGTGCCAGTCCAGGCCGAGCGCCGGCATGTCGAGCGTCGTGTTGCCCCACTGCACCTCGCGTGAGTCGAACGAGCAGACCACGATCACCGTGTTGCCGGTTTCCGGGTCGTGCTTCGACCAGCACAGCAGCGCCGGATTGTCGATGTCGTGGAACCGCAGGTTGCGCAGCCGGTGCAGGGCGGGGTTGTCCCGGCGTACCCGGTTCAGCGTGGTGACGAACGGCGCCAGCGACCGGCCCTGCGCCAGCGCGGCGTCCCAGTCCCGGGGCCGCAGCTCGTACTTCTCGTTGTCCAGGTACTCCTCGGCACCGGGGCGCGCGACGTGCTCGAACAGCTCGAACCCCGCGTACATGCCCCACGAGGGGGACAGCAGCGCCGCCAGCACCGCCCGGATCTTGAACATCGGCGGGCCGCCGTGCTGCAACGACGAGTGCAGGATGTCAGGCGTGTTCGGCCAGAAGTTCGGCCGCATCCAGTCGACCGAGGCGACCAGCTCCTCGCAGTACTCCCGCATCTCGGCCGCCGTCGTGCGCCAGGTGAAATAGGTGTACGACTGGGTGAAGCCGATCTTGCCGAGCCCGTGCATGATCGCCGGCCGGGTGAACGCCTCGGCCAGGAACAGCACGTCCGGGTCGACCTTCTTGACCTCGGCGATCAGCCAGTGCCAGAAGTCGAACGGCTTGGTGTGCGGGTTGTCGACCCGGAAGATCCGGATGCCCTCGCCGACCCAGTGCAGCACCACCCGCAGCACCTCGGCCCGGATGCCCTCCGGGTCGTTGTCGAAGTTCAGCGGATAGATGTCCTGGTACTTCTTCGGCGGGTTCTCCGCGTACGCGATGCTGCCGTCGGCCCGGGTGGTGAACCACTCCGGGTGCTCGGTGACCCACGGGTGATCCGGCGCGCACTGCAACGCCAGGTCCATCGCCACCTCCAGCCCCTGCTCGGCGGCGGCCGCGACGAAGTCGCGGAAGTCCTCCGGCGTACCCAGATCGGGGTGGATGGCGTCGTGGCCGCCCTCGGCCGCGCCGATCGCCCACGGCGAGCCCACGTCGTCCGGCCCGGCGGTGAGCGCGTTGTTGCGGCCCTTGCGGTTGACCCGGCCGATCGGGTGGATCGGCGGCAGGTAGAGCACGTCGAAACCCATCGCCGCGACACCCGGCAGCCGTTCCATCGCGGTGGCGAACGTGCCGGAACGCGCGGGCGCGTCGACTGTGGCCGGGACCGCGCCCTCGGAGCGGGGGAAGAACTCGTACCAGGCGGAGAAGAGCGCCCGCGGCCGGTCCACCCACAGCGTGCGCTCCTCGCCGGTGGTGACCAGCTCGCGCACCGGGTGCTCCCACAGCAGGTCGGCCAGGTCCAGCGCCGCGCTCACCCGCCGCGGCAGGTCCAGGTCGTCGTCGGCCAGCGCCCGCGCGGCTTCGCGTACGCGATCACGGTCGGCCCTCGGCACCAGGTCGAGCGCGGCGGTGAGCACCCGTACGCCCTCGGCCAGATCGTTCGCCAGCTCGGCCGCGCCCTGACCGGCGGCGAGCTTCTTCGTGACCGCGTTCTGCCACGTGAGGTACGGGTCTCCGAACGCCTCCACGGCGAAGCGCCACAGGCCGACCGCGTCCGGGCGGATGGTGGCGTGCCATCGGTCCTGGCCGGGTTCACCCGGGCGCATCCGGGTGAACGGGCGGGCCGCGCCGTCCGGGCCGAGCCAGACCACGTTGCACCCGAGCGCGTCGTGGCCCTCGCGGTAGGCCCGCGCCGACACCGGCACGACCTCACCGACGACAGCCTTGGCCGGGTAGCGACCGCAGGAGACGACGGGGGAGACGTCTTCGATCGGGAACCGTCCAGTCACCCGCTCAACCTACTGCGCGAGATCCTCTCGCGCTCGGCTGCGACCCGGATGCACCCTCTCCGCGCGGCTCGTCGGCGCGGCGTGCGACGAAGACGAACTCCCGGCCGGGGCGGTCGGGCGCGTCCCGCACGTCGAGCACCCGGTAGCCGGCGGCGGTCAGGCTCGCCTCGACCTCGTCCCGGTCGCGGAACCGCAGCGTCGAGTCCGACGTGAGGACGGCGCCGTCGGCCGGGAACCGGTACGTGAACCGGAAGGACACGAACGGCAGGTCCACAGCGGTGACCTCGAGACGTCGTTCCACCGGCCCGACGCCCGGCACGTCCCGGGTCACCGGCGCGGTGTCCGCCGCCCACTCCTCCCACGCGCGGCGCTCGGGACGGCGGGTCTCGAACACGAGGTGCCCGCCGGGCCGCAGCGCCGCGTGGACGCCCCGCAGGGTGCGCGCCCAGTCGTCGTCGGCGCAGAATACCTGCGCCACGTTGCCGGTCATCACGGCCAGGTCGGCGCGCAGCGGTGGCAGCGTCGTGGCGTCGCCGTGCACCCAGCGCACGCGGCCTTCGCGGTCCTTCGACCGGGCGACGGCGAGGGACGCCCCGGCCGGGTCGACGCCCACGACGGTACGACCGCGGCGAGCGAGCAGGAGGGCCAGGTTCCCGGTGCCGCAGCCGAGGTCGAGCACCACGCGCGCGTCCAGCTCGTCGGCGATCGCGAGGTACGCGTCCAGGTCGTCCCGGTCGCCGTCGAACGCGTCGTAGACCGGCGCGAGCCGAGGATGGGCGAAGATCGCATCCGGCATCCGGGGACTGTATCCGCCGCCGACCGCGACCGGGCGGGCTGTTAAGAAGGGGCCCTTCCTCTACCGGAGGCGTTAAGAAGGGGCCCTTCCTCACAACCCCACGGAGCGGTACACCTCGATCGTCTGCTCGGCGATCGCCTGCCAGGAGAAGTGCTCCACCGCGCGCCGCCGCCCCGCCGCCCCGAACGCCGCGATCCGGTCCGGGTCGGCCAGCAGATCGTTGATCCGCGCGGCCAGGTCGGCGACGAAACGCTCCGGGTCCAGCGGCGTGCCGGAGCCGTCACCGGCCTGCTCGATCGGCACCAGCAGCCCGGTCTCGCCGTCGGCCACCACCTCCGGGATGCCGCCCGTGGCGGTCGCCACCACTGCGGTCTCGCAGGCCATCGCCTCCAGGTTGACGATGCCCATCGGCTCGTAGACGGACGGGCAGGCGAAGACCGTGGCGTGGGTGAGCACCTGGATCACCTCGTGCTTGGGCAGCATCGCCGCCACCCAGACCACCCCGGACCGGGTCGCCCGCAGCTCCGCCACGAGCCCCTCCACCTCGGCGGCGATCTCCGGGGTGTCCGGCGCGCCGGCCAGCAGCACGAGCTGAGTGTCGGCGGGCAGCTCCCGGGCCGCGCGCAGCAGGTACGGCAGGCCCTTCTGCCGGGTGATCCGCCCGACGTAGACCACGCTGGGCCTCGCCGGGTCGATGCCGAGCCGGTCGAGCACGTCGGTGCCCGGGTCCGGGGCGTACTGCGCGGTGTCGATGCCGTTGTAGACCACGCGTACCCGGTCGGGGTTCACCGCCGGGTACGCGGTGAGCACGTCGCGCCGCATGCCCGCGCTCACCGCGATGATCGCGTCGGCCGCCTCGAACGCGGTCCGCTCGCACCAGGAGGAGAGCGCGTACCCGCCGCCGAGCTGCTCGGCCTTCCACGGGCGCAGCGGCTCCAGGCTGTGCGCGGTCACCACGTGCGGCACCCCGTGCAGCAGCTTCGCGGTGTGCCCGGCCAGGTTGGCGTACCAGGTGTGGCTGTGCACCACGTCGGTGCCGGCCGTCCCGGCGGCCATCTCCAGGTCGACGCCCATGACGCGCAGCGCGGCGTTCGCGCCGGCGAGCGCGGCCGGCTCGGCGTACGCGGTGACGCCCTGCTCGTCGCGGGGCGCGCCGAAGCAGTGCACCCGCACGTCGGCGAGCCGGCGCAGCTCGCGGGCGAGGTATTCCACGTGCACCCCGGCGCCGCCGTAGACCTCCGGCGGGTACTCGCGGGTGAGCAGGTCGACGCGCATCGGTGCCATGCCCGCACCCTAGTGCAGAGCCGGGTGTCCCACGCGGTGCGCAAGTGTGGGCGTCCGAGTGGTGAAGTCGGTTCCGGGTCGTTAGCGTCTGAGCATGGCTGCCAAGGTGCTCGCGATCGTCCTGGCCGGCGGGGAGGGCAAGCGCCTGATGCCCCTGACCACCGACCGGGCGAAGCCCGCCGTCCCCTTCGGCGGGATGTACCGCATGGTCGACTTCGTCCTGTCCAACCTGGCGAACGCCGGCTTCCTCAAGATCGTCGTGCTGACCCAGTACAAGTCCCACTCGCTGGACCGCCACATCACCAAGACCTGGCGGATGTCGACGCTGCTCGGCAACTACGTCACGCCGGTGCCCGCGCAGCAGCGCCGCGGCCCGTGGTGGTTCGCCGGCTCGGCCGACGCGATCTACCAGAGCTTCAACCTGATCAACGACGAGCAGCCCGACTACGTGATCGTCTTCGGTGCCGACCACATCTACCGGATGGACCCCCGGCAGATGGTCGACGACCACATCGCCTCCGGCGCCGGGGTCACGGTGGCCGGCATCCGGCAGCCGCTGTCGACGGCCGACCAGTTCGGCGTGATCGAGGTCGGCGAGGACGGCAAGCGCATCCGCGCGTTCCGGGAGAAGCCCACCGACGCGGTAGGGCTGCCCGACGCGCCGGACGAGATCTACGCCTCGATGGGCAACTACGTGTTCACCACCAAGGCGCTGTGCGAGGCGGTGGAGCGCGACGCGGCGGACAAGACCAGCAAGCACGACATGGGCGGCAGCATCATCCCGATGCTCGTCGAGCGCGGCGAGGCCAACGTCTACGACTTCAAGGACAACGAGGTGCCCGGCAGCACCGACCGCGACCGCGGCTACTGGCGGGACGTGGGGACGCTCGACTCGTTCTACGACGCGCACATGGACCTGATCAACGTGCACCCGGTGTTCAACCTCTACAACTTCGACTGGCCCATCTACACCGAGCAGCCGCCGTACCCGCCGGCCAAGTTCGTGCACGCCTGGGGCGAGCGCGTGGGCCGCGCGGTCAGCTCGATGGTGTCGCCCGGCTCGGTGATCTCCGGCTCGCTGGTGGAGAACTCGATCGTGGCGCCGAAGGTGAAGGTCCACTCGTGGGCGCACGTCGACGGCGCCGTGCTGATGGAGGGCGTCCAGATCGGCCGCCACGCGGTCGTCCGGCGCGCGATCCTGGACAAGAACGTCCACGTCCCGGAGGGCGCCGAGATCGGCGTCGACCTGGAGAAGGACCGCCAGCGCTACACCGTGTCCGACAACGGCATCGTCGTCATCGGCAAGGGCCAGCGCGTCGAGCCCTGAGCATTCCCGCCGCATCCCCGAGGAGGATCCCGCAGTGGCCCACCCCCGTGCCGGCCAGCCCGCACAGCCCGACGACCTGGTCGACGTGCCCCGGCTGGTCACCGCCTACTACGCCGAGCACCCGGACCCGGCCGACCCGGCGCAGCAGGTCTCCTTCGGCACCTCCGGGCACCGCGGATCCAGCCTGCGCAACGCCTTCAACTCCGACCACATCCTCGCCGTCACCCAGGCGCTCTGCGACTACCGGCGCGAGCAGGGCCTTTCCGGGCCGCTGTTCCTCGGCCGGGACACCCACGCGCTCTCCGCGCCCGCCGAGGCCGACGCGCTGGAGGTGCTCGCCGCCAACGACGTGACGGTGCTGCGCGACAGCCGCGACGGTTACACCCCGACGCCCGCGGTCTCGCACGCCATCCTCACCCACAACCGGGGGCGCACCAGCGGCCTCGCCGACGGCATCGTGATCACCCCGTCGCACAACCCGCCGTCCGACGGCGGGTTCAAGTACAACCCCACCCACGGCGGGCCCGCCGACACCGACGCCACCAAGTGGATCCAGGACCGCGCGAACGCCATCCTCGCCGCCGGGCTCAAGGAGGTGAAACGCATCCCGTACGCGCGGGCGCGCGCCGCCGCGACCACCGGCGAGTACGACTTCCTCGCCCGGTACATCGACGACCTGCCCGCCGCGCTGGACATCGACGCGATCCGCGACGCCGGGGTGCGCATCGGCGCGGACCCGATGGGCGGGGCGAGCGTGGCGTACTGGGGCGAGATCGCCGAACGACACCGCCTCGACCTCACCGTGATCAACCCGCTCGTGGACCCGACCTGGCGGTTCATGACGCTCGACGGCGACGGCAAGATCCGGATGGACTGCTCGTCGCCGAATGCGATGGCCTCACTGATCGCCGCCCGGGACGACTACGCGGTCTCCACCGGCAACGACGCCGACGCCGACCGGCACGGCATCGTCACGCCCGACGGCGGCCTGATGAACCCCAACCACTACCTGGCCGTGGCGATCGGCCACCTGTTCCGTACCCGGGAGCAGTGGGGCCCGGCCGCGGCGGTGGGCAAGACGCTCGTCTCCTCCTCGATGATCGACCGGGTCGCGGCCGACCTCGGCCGTCCGCTGCTGGAGGTGCCGGTCGGGTTCAAGTGGTTCGTGCCCGGCCTGCTCGACGGCACCGTCGGCTTCGGCGGCGAGGAGAGCGCCGGCGCGTCCTTCCTGCGCCGCGACGGCGGCACCTGGACCACCGACAAGGACGGCATCCTGCTCTGCCTGCTCGCCGCCGAGATCATCGCCACCACCGGCCGTACGCCCAGCGAGCACTGGGCCGAGCTGGCCGACCGCTTCGGCGCGCCCGCGTACGCCCGGATCGACGCCCCGGCCGACCGGACGCAGAAGGCCGTCCTGGCGAAGCTGTCGCCGGAGCAGGTCACCGCCACCGAGCTGGCCGGTGAGCCGATCACCGCGATCCTCACCACCGCACCCGGCAACGGCGCCGCGATCGGCGGCCTCAAGGTGACCACCGGGTCGGGCTGGTTCGCCGCCCGCCCGTCCGGCACCGAGGACGTCTACAAGATCTACGCCGAGTCGTTCCAGGGGCCGGAGCATCTGGCCCGGATCCAGGAGGAGGCCAAGGCGCTGGTCGACGGCGTGCTCGCCACCGCGTGAACCGGCTCAGCGGGGCGGGGGTAGCTCCCGGCGGCTGAGCTGCTCCCGCAACCCGTCCGGCAACAGCTCCCGCAACTGGTCGGGCAGCAGCGGCAGGTCCAGCAGGCTCAGCTTGAGCTGGTTGCGCTCCTGGTAGCGGCGCGGGTCGAGGCGGACCACCCGGCCGGCGTCCTTGACGTACCGGATGTGCACCGAACCCTCCGTCGCCGCCTGCCGGATCAGAAGCCCGTCCATCTCCACCGCGACCGGCGCCGAGTCCGCGCGCAGCTCCAGGTGCACCGTCTCGTGCGCGGAGAGCAGCACCGAGCGGGAGATCCCGGCCATCGGTGCGGACGGCGTCACCACCATCGCCTCCGTGGCCGGTGAGATCAGCGGCCCGCCGGCGGCATAGCTGTACGCGGTCGAACCGGTCGGCGTGCTCACCACCAGCGCGTCGCATCGGTAGTAGCCGTACCGCTGGCCGTCCACCGCGAGGGTGGCCGTGACGAAGCCGGCGCCGGGCTGCCGGACCAGGGCGATGTCGTTGAACGCCACCACGTCGTCGCCGCAGACGTCGCAGGCCAGGCAGGCGTGCGACTCGACGGTGAAGTCGTGCTCCACCAGCCGCTCCAGCGCCCGGGGCAGGTCCGGCGGCTCCACCTCGACCAGGAAGCCGACCCGGCCCAGGTGCACGCCGAGCACAGGCTTCGGGTCGCGGACGGCCATCCGCAGCGCGCCGAGCATGGTGCCGTCACCACCGATGCTGATCAGCGCGGCGCAGCGGTCGGCCAGCTCGTCCGCGGCGACCGCCTCGACCGAGGCGGGTACGCGCGCCCGGTCCTCGGCGCGTACCGCCAGGGTGATCCGGTGCCGGGCGGCCCAGTCCGCGATGGTCCCGACCACCTCGGAGACGTCCCGGGTGGGGTGCAGCACCAGCCCCAGCACATCGCCCGCCACCGCTACAGCTCACCACAGCGGCGTGCCGCCCGCCGGGCTTACCAGGAGCCGTGAAGCCGGGACAGTGCCCCGAACAGGTGATTTCCGTACCCCCGTGCCGGTCCGGCTCGTTGGACGCGAGGTAGGGCGGGGGGACGAGTGGAGAGTCGATGCATGTCGTGATCATGGCGGGCGGCGCGGGCGTGCGGCTGCGTCCATACACCTCCACGCTGCCCAAGCCGCTCGTGCCCATCGGTGAGAGCTACGCGATCCTCGAGATCGTCCTGCGGCAGCTCGCCGACCGCGGCTTCACCCACGTCACACTGGCGATCAATCACCTGGGCGCCCTGATCCGGGCGTTCGTCGGCGACGGCTCCCGGTTCGGGCTGACCGTCGACTACGTCGAGGAGGACCGGCCGCTGTCGACGATCGGCCCGCTCTTCGGCATCCGGGACCGCCTGCCCGAGCACTTCCTGGTGATGAACGGCGACGTGCTCACCGACCTCGACTACGCCGACCTGCTGGGCACCCACGCGCGCTCGGGCGCGCCGCTGACGGTGGCCACCTACCGGCGTACCGTCAAGATCGATTTCGGTGTCCTGGAACTGGCCGGCGACAAGATCACGTCGTTCTCCGAGAAGCCGGTCCTGCACTATCGGGTGAGCATGGGCGTCTACGGGCTCTCCCGCAGCACCATCGCCCACTACCAGGTGGGGCAGCCGTTCGGGTTCGACCAACTGGTGCTGGACCTGCTGGGCCGGGGCGCACCACCGGCCGGCTACGAGTTCGACGGCTACTGGCTGGACATCGGCCGCCCCGAGGACTACGACGAGGCCAATCGGTGCTTCGGCGAGCTCCGGGACCTGCTGCTGCCCGCCGGCACCCCGGCCGGGGCATGATGCGTGTCCTCCTCTTCGGCGCCTCCGGCTTCATCGGCGCTCACGTACGCCGGGAACTGAACGCCACGGCGGACCTGGTGTGCCCGTCACGCGATGAGTGCGACCTGGTCGCCGCGACGCCGGAGGCGCTGCGGGCGTTGCTCGGCACGCTCCGGCCGGACGCTGTGGTCAGTTGCGCCGGAGCGGTGAGCGGCTCGGCCGAGGATCTGATCCGGGCGAACACGCTGACAACCGCCAAGCTCGTGGACGCGGTCGCCGACACCGTGCCCGGCGCGCGGCTGGTCCGTCTCGGCTCCGCCGCCGAGTACGGTCCGGTCCCGTCCGGCGCCCCGGCTGCCGAGGACCGTCCCGTGACGCCGGTCAGCGCCTACGGCGTGAGCCAGGCGGCGGCGACCCGGCTCATGGAGCTGGCGGCAGCGGCCGGCCGGGTGGACGCGGTAGCGCTCCGTGTGTTCAACCCCGTCGGTCCCGGCATGCCCCGCACGACACTGCTCGGCCGGGTGGCCGCCCTGCTGTCCCACCTCACGGCCGGCGAGGACCTGCGTACCGGCCCGCTGGACGCGTACCGGGACTTCGTTGACGTGCGGGACGTGGCCGCCGTAGTCAGGCGGGCGGTGACTGTCACCGCGCCGCGGGCACGTGTCCTCAACGTGGGGAGCGGCCGGGCGGTGCCGGTACGCGATGCGGTCCAGCTGCTGGTGTCGGTGTCCGGCCGCTCGGTCCGCATCCGGGAGGACCGCCCACCGTCTCCCCGCTCCGGCGACGTGAGCTGGACATGCGCCGACGTCGGCCGGGCGGCCTCGGTCCTGGGGTGGGCCCCCGAACACGACCTGTCCGACTCGGTCGGTGCGCTGTGGAGCCAGACGGCTTTAGCGGCGACACCGGCTCGTTGACCCGACCGGTGCCGGGCCTGCCCGGACCGGTGAAGAGGAGGAGCGAACCATGACGGCAGACTCGACCGGCGGCCCGGTGGTGGTGACCGGAGCCGGTGGCTTCATCGGATCCCACCTGGTCGAGGCGCTCGCCGCCGCAGGCCACCGGGTACGTGCCCTGGTGCGCTACAACGGCGCCGGGTCGCACGGCTGGCTGGACACGTTCGGCCCGGACCAACTGGCCGCCGTCGAGGTCGTCGCGGGCGACATCCGCGACCGGGGAATGGTGCAGCGGCTCGTCGACGGCGCCTCCACCGTCTACCACCTCGCCGCGCTGGGCGGCATCCCGTACTCGTACCTCGCTCCCCAGTCCTACGTGGACACGAACATCACCGGCACGCTCAACGTGCTGGAGAGCGCGCGGACGGCCGGAGTGGGCCGGGTGGTGGTCACATCCACGAGCGAGGTGTACGGGACCGCCACCACCGTCCCGATGACCGAGCAGCACCGGTTGCGCGGTCAGTCGCCGTACTCGGCCTCGAAGATCGGCGCGGACAAGCTGGCCGAGAGCTACCACCTCAGTTTCGGCCTTCCGGTGGTCACGCTCCGCCCGTTCAACACGTACGGCCCCCGCCAGTCCACCAGGGCGGTCATCCCCACCATCATCAGCCAGCTGGCGAAGGGTGGCGGGGTGGTCCGGCTCGGCGCGCTGCGTACCACCCGCGACCTGCTCTACGTGACGGACACCGTCGCGGCCTTCCAAGCCGTGGGCACGGCGCCGGACGACGCGGTCGTGGGCGGCGTGTTCCAGGCAGCGACCGGCCGGGAGACCTCGGTCGGTGACCTGGTCCGCAAGATCGCTGCGATGTTCGGCGTCCAGCCGGAGGTGGTGGTCACCGAGTCCCGGCTCCGTCCCGCGGAGTCCGAGGTGGAACGCCTGCTCGGCGACGCCGGCCTGCTCCGGTCGCGGACCGGATGGCAGCCGGCCACCAGCATCGACGAGGGTCTGAAGGCGACGGTCGAGTGGTTCCTCGATCCGGCCAACCTTGTGCGCTACCGCTCCGATCGGGCGGTGTGACGGTTTTGCCGCACGCTTGTGGGCGGCCCTTCGTCGCCCACTTCTCCACCTCGCCGGCCGGACGGCCGGTGCCGCAGGAGGCTTGAACGTGATGGTGATGCAGGACAGCCGCCGGTCGTCGGCGATCGGCACGGTCCGCGGCCCCGGCAGCCCCGGTGGGCTCGTCGGGGTGGAGACGCCGGCGTGGCGCACGAATGGTCTCGTCTCGGCGGTGCTGCGCGCCACCGCCGTGGTGCTGCTGCTCAACTTCGACCAGTTCCCGCGTCTGGTCGGCCGCGGGTTCCTGATCGCCGCAGTGGTGCTCGTGGTGCCGCTGCTCCTGCACGAGATCCTCCGTCCGGCCTCGCGTGCCCGGACCGTGATCTTCTGGACCCTCGTGGTCTTCGGCGTCCTCGCGGCGCCGGGGATCCTGCACCCCCCTGAGACGGACTACGGCCGGCAGAAGTTCCTGCTGCTCGTCACGTTGACCGTGTTCGCCACGCTGGCGGTGGCGGTGCTGCGCGGGCGACGCGATGTCGAGATGTTCGCCGCCGTGTTCGTGTTGTCGGGGGTGGTGCTCGCGATCGCCACACTCAACGGCGATCCGCAGGACGGCCGGGCCGACGGCTTCGGCTCCAACCCGATCTGGCTGGCCCGGGCCATCGGCGGCGCGTTCGTCGCGCTCACCTGGCTCTACCTGCAGAAGCGGGTGGCGGCCTGGTGGGCGGCGGGCCTGGCCGTGCTCCTCGGCCTCGGTCTCCTGGCGACCGGCTCCCGGGGACCGCTCCTGGCCACCGTGGTAGCCCTCTTCGTCCTGGTGCTGGCCGGGTTCCGTCTGAAGATCCGGCGGGGTCGGCGCGAGTGGGTCGGTGTGGGTCTGATGGGCGCTCTGGTGGCCGCCGTCGTCGCGCTGCCGTCGATCCTGCCGCCCCGGGTCTACGCGCTCCTGACCGACCCGAGCGAGGAGCTGTTCGACACCGCCCGCGCGGAGATGCGCGAGGTCAGCGTGCCGATGATCGCCGAGCATCCCGGTGGTGTCGGCTACGGCAACTGGGGCGACTACTCCGGCATGTTGATCCACAACTATCCGCACAACCTGTGGCTGGAACTGCCGGCCGAGGCGGGCTGGCTGGTGGGCGGAGCCTTCATCCTGGCCACGGTGGTCGTGGCGGCGGGGCTCTGGCGCGCGTCCAGACGCGACCCGGTCGCCGGGTTCGTGCTGGCCGTACTGGCGTTCAACGTGGTCGCGGTGTCGACCTCTGGAGACGTGAACGCCGGCCGTCCGCTCTTCGCCGCGCTGGCGCTCGGTGTGCTCGTGCTGGCCGGCGCGACGCTGCCCGCCGGCGTATGGGCCCGCGCCAGGCGAGTCCGTACGCCGTCCGGCCGGGGGGTCGCTGGGTGAGGTGGCGGGCGCGGCTAGCCATGTCCAGCGGCCGACGCGGAGTACTCGGCATCGCCGCCGGATCGGCCGGCGGTCAACTGCTGGCGCTGGCGGCGGTTCCGCTGCTGACGAGGCTCTACCGCCCAGCCGACTTCGGCGTCCTCGCAGTGGTCGCCGCGCTCGTGGTCACGGTGGGCACGGTGGCCGCGCTCCGGTTCGAGATGGCCGTTCCGCTGCCCGAGCGCGAGGAGGACGCCCGTGCGCTGGTGCGGCTCGGTCTCGTCGCGGCCGCCGGCACGGCGGTACTGGGTTCGCTCGTCGTCGTGCTGGCGGGGGACCGGGTGGCCCGCTGGTTCGGTCAGCCCGAGCTGGCCCACTGGCTCTGGGTGGTGCCGCCCTCCGCCGCCGCGATGGGTGTCGTCCTCGTGCTCAACCAGTTCGCGGTGCGGCATCGGCGTTACGGGGCGATCGGCCGGCGCAACCTCTTCCAGTCTCTGTCGGTGGTGGTCACCCAGATCGTGGCCGGTGGGGCAGGGCTTCGTCCCGGTGGCCTGGCGCTCGGCTTCGGGTTCGGTCAGGTCGCGGCCGCCGCGGTCCTGCTCCGGGACGCCCGCCGGCCCGGCGCGGCCGCCGGGGCCGGCCGGCGGACGTCACGGCTGCCGGCGGTGGCACGTCGGTACCGGCGCTTCCCGTTTCTCCTGGCCCCGTCCGGTCTGCTCAACGTTCTCGGCACGCAGTTGCCGGTGCTACTCATCGCCTACTACTACGGCTCCACGGTGGCGGGCTGGTTGGGACTTACCCAGCGGGTGATCGCCATGCCCGCCGCCCTGGTGGCGTCCGCGGTGGCCCAGGTCTACCTGGGGGAGGTCGCCCGGATCGCCCGGGAACAACCCCGGCGCGGTCGGCGCGTGTTCCTCGACGCCAGCCGGAGACTGGCCCTGATCGCGGGTCCCGGCGCACTGCTCGTGCTGGTCGGCGCGCCGGCGGCCTTCAGCCTGGTCTTCGGTCCGCAGTGGCACAGCAGCGGCGCCTATGCCCAGGCCCTGGCCGTCTTCATGGCGGCTCAGCTCGTCGTCTCGCCGCTGTCGCAGACGCTCGTCGTGTTCGAACGCCAAGCTCTGCAACTCGCCTGGGACGCGGGCCGTGTCGCGGTGGTGGCGGGAGCCGTCTCGGTGGTGGCGCTCACGGGCGGGTCACCGCTGGCCGCGGTCTGGGTGTTCGGGGTGTCTGGCGCGCTGGCATACGGCGTCGGGTGGCTGATGTCGCTGCGGGTCGTGACGGCGGCCGGCCGGAACGCCGGCCGTGCTCGCCCCGCGCCGGAACTCGTGCCGCAGAGCTGAGGCATTCACGTTCTCCGTCACATCCTGTACGGAAAGAAATCGTTTATCCCTTCATGAGGAACGCTTATCCGGAGCTGGCACCGCGCCTGCTGATCGTCTCTTATCACTTCCCGCCGGCGGAGACAGTCGGCGCACGGCGGCCTGCGGCCCTCGCGGCGTTCGCGAAGCAGCAGGGGTGGGACGTCCGGGTGTTGACCGCAGTCGGGGCCGACCAGGGCGGCGCGCCCGTCCCGGTGCCCGAGGAGCACCTGATCCGGATCGCGCCGTCGCCGCGGCTCCGCCGGCCCGGCCGGAGTGCGGGAGAGCCGGTGCCGGACGGCGCCGCCCCACCGCCGTCCCGGCTCGGGCGGATCCGCTCCGGTGCCGATCGACTCCTGGTCAAGGCCGGCATGGAACTGTTGCTGCCGGATCCACAGCTCAACTGGATCCGGCCACCGGTACAGAACTTCGACCGGGGCGCCGCCGGATGGCGCCCGGACGTCATCCTGGTGTCCGGCCCGCCCTTCTCCGGATTCGTCGTGGCCGCCGCACTCGCCCGGCGGTTCCGGGTGCCATGGGTCGCTGACTACCGGGACCTGTGGTCCGTCGGCAACGAGTACTGGGTGCGCTCCGCACTGCGTCGAGCGGTCGACAAGAGGCTGGAGCGGCGCGTGCTGCGGAGCGTGGCGGCGTGCGTGACGGTCTCGGAGCCGCTGGCCGAGACGATCCACCGCACCTTCGGGGTGCAGACGCACGTGGTGATGAACGGCATCGACCGCCGGCCCGTACCGATGGAGTCCTTCGCGACCTCGGTCGGCGTCGAGGCGTCGGCTACCACACTGACGCTCGCACACACCGGCTACATCTATCCGGGAAAGCGTGATCCGAGCCCGCTGATCGACGCGATCGCCCTGCTCGGAGCGGACGCAGCGAAGGTGCACCTGATCTTCGCGGGGGAGGACCACGGCATCACCCGGGCCGCCGCGGAACGGGCCGGCGTGACCGACTCCGTCACCCTTCTCGGCCAGGTCTCGCCGGAGAAGTCGTGGCGGATCCAGGCGGACGCGGACGCGCTCGTCCTGCTCATGTGGAACGATCCGCGAGACGCCGGCACGGTGACCGGCAAGATCTTCGACTACCTCCAGGCCCGCCGCCCCGTCCTCCTGCTCGGCTACGAGCACGGCGTGGCCGCACGCCTGCTGCGCGAACGGAGCGCGGGGGTCGTGGCGAACGACCCGGCCGCGATCGTAGCCCGGTTGCGGGAGTGGCTCGCCGTGAAGGAACGCACCGGACGGGTGCCGGCAGTCCCGGCCGCTGCGCTCGACGGGCTGTTCCGCGAGGATCAGCTCGGCCGCTACCTCGACATCCTCCGGGACGCCGCGCGAGGGGGCGTCCGGCGTCCCGTCACCTGAACGGTCCCGACCGGACGGCGCCCGCAGCGGTTGATGCGTGTGCCGTCCGGTGCGCGGGATGTCAGCGTGCAGACGGAAGGGAAACCGGTGCTCTGCGGCCCACCCGGCCGGCGGCGGTCTCGGCGACGGTCCGGTAGAACGACGCCCGGCGGGCGTCGAGCGTCTCGGCGGAGAAGTCACGGGACCGGCGGAGGTTGCGGGCCGAGGCTGCCGCGAGCCGGTCCGGGTCGGCCAGTATCGCGGTCACTGTGGAGGCGAGCGCGGCCGGGTCGTCGGGCGGCACCAGGCAGTCCGGTTCGAGCAGCTCCGGAATGCCGCCGGCGGTCGAACCGACCGCCGGCAGTGCCCTGGCCATCGCCTCGATGAGCGCCCGGGGCAGGCCCTCGGTACGCGACGGCATCACGAACAGGTCCGCCGAGTCCAGTTGGCGGCGGACCGCGTCGGCGTCGGGTAGCGGGCCGGTGAAGCTCACCCGGTCGGCCACTCCCGATCGGGCGGCCAACTGCTCCAGATGAGGACGGTAGGCGCCCACGCCGACATGCACGAGCCGGGCCCGGGGCCCGTCGGCGGGCATCAGCGTCAGCGCGGAGATGAGCGTGTCGATTCCCTTGTAGAGCTGTTCGAGCGAGCCGACCGACACCAGTGTCGCTACTGGCGGAAGCTGCCGGACCGGCCGGGCCTGCGGCACGAACGCCGCCGGTGGCAGGTCGACGCTGGAGATGCCGGCCGTGGGCGTGGTCGGCAACGCGGGGTAGCGGAGTTGCAGCCGCCGTTCCGTCTCGTACGCCACGGCGGCGGCCTCGCGGCACTGCCGGCGCAGCGTCCGCGTGGACAGCGTGCGCAGCAGCGGCCGCAGCGGATGCCGGACCACCCCCGGGGCGAGCACGTCGTACGGATCCCCGATCACTTCGAGCGCGTACGGGAGGCGGGCCCGGTCGCGTGCCCGAGCCAGCAGTGAGCCGATCGGCGAGGGCACCCGGAGCACCACGGCGTCCCGGGGTTCCGCCGCCGCCGACACCGCTGCGGCGATCGCCCGCCGTCCCAGCAGGTAACCCCGAGGCCCGACGTAGTACGGCAACGCCCAGACGTCGACGCCGTCCCCGTCGACCCGGGCCGCGGCCGCCGGTCGCTGCGCGACGTCCCGCACCCGGGCGGCGACGCGTACGTTGTCGAAGGCGACCAGGTACCGTCGCCAGATCGCGTTGTCCGGGCCTGCTTCGACCCAGACCGCGCCGTCCGGAGTCCGGCTGAAGCGCGACTCCGATGTCACCACGACCCGCATCAGGCTCTCCCGCCGGTCCGGCAGGCGGCCTCCACCACGTCGGCGACATCGCCGGCGGCAAACGTGTTGTCGAAGTGCCGCAGCGCGAACCGCTGGGCCCGCTCACCCCGCAGCCGGAGCCGGCCGTCGGTGAACTCGTCGTAGGCCTGCCGCAGTCCGGCGACCAGCGCTGCCACGTCGTTGCGTGGCACCACCCAGCCGGTCGTCTCGTCGACGGTCTCGGGCAGACCGCCGGCGTCGCTGACGATGCTGGGCACCCCGGTGGCGCCCGCCTCACAGGCGGCGCCGTGTCCCTCGGACAGGGAGGGACTGACGCTCACGTCGGCGGCGCGGTAGCAGTCGCGCACGTCCGACACCGACGTCAGCCACGTCACGCTCGGGTCGCGATCGACCTCGAAGCGCTGGATCAACTCGCGCCGGTGCGCCTCTCCGGCCGCCGAGAAACCGGCGCCCACCAGGAGCAGCCGGGCGTCCGGGTGGTCGGCGCGGAACTCCCGCCAGGCCGCCAGCAGCACGTCGTGACCCTTGATGCCTCGGCCCTGGTGAACCAGCCTCCGGGGCGGATAGACGTAGGCGACCATGATGGCGACGAACGCGTCCTCCTCGATGCCGAGTTCGGCGCGCGCCTTGGCCCGCACCTCCCGCCGGTCGGCTGAGCCGGCCAGGTCGGCGAAGTGCGCGGTCCGGGCGCCGTAGGTGACGACCGGTCGCCGGGGCGCGGGACACCCGAGCGCGCCGTAGAGGCCCGAGGTGTGGCCGGTGCCGCAGATGGTGACGTCGTCGAGCCGCCACAACACCCGCTCGACGATTTTGATCAGCGGAGACTCCAGGTACAGCGGCCCGGCCACCATGTGTACCCGGCGCAGCGGCAGGCGCAGGCTCGCGAAGCGGGCGGCGAGCGCGGACGCGTAGAGGTGGTACTTCAGCACGTCCGGACGGAGCCGGCTGATCAGGCGGCGGAGCCGCCACAGGTCCCGCAGCGTCGACGGGCGCGGCCGGAAGCGGAAGTCGAACGGCGAGTCGTGCACCTCGACACCTCGCCGCCGCAGCTCCTCGGTCAGTCGCCCGGTCCGGCGCGGCAGGACCGCCACCACCTCGTGGCCACGGCGGCGGAGTTCCTCCACCTGCGGGACGATCCAGAGTCCGCCCTGGTCGGTCTTCAGCAGGACTACGACCCGCAGTGGGCGCATGTCCGCGCCGGCCGTCACCGGGCGTCCAGGAACTGCTCGACCGCGCCGACGACCCGCGCCAGGCGGTCGTCGTCCAGGGCGGAGCCGCTGGGCAGGGTGAGCCCTTGGGCGAACAGGCGGTCCGAGGCGCCCGTCACGACCGCCCGGCACCCGGCGAACACCGGCTGGCGGTGCATCGGCTTCCACACGTGCCGGGTCTCGATGTCCCGCGCGGCCAGGTGCGCCCCGAGTTCCGCAGCCGACCACCCGGTCCGCTCGGGGTCGACCACGATGCTGGTCAGCCAGCAGTTCGAGCCCTCGTCCCCGTCCCCGAGCAGACGTACCCCGGGCACGCCGGAGAACAGCTTGGCGTAGCGCTCGCGCAGCAGCCGGCGGCGGCGCATCATCCCGTCCAGCCGGTGCAGCTGCGCCCGGCCCAGGGCCGCGAGCAGGTTGCTGAGCCGGTAGTTGTAGCCCACGTCGACGTGCTCGTAGTGCGGCACGGGCTCGCGCGCCTGAGTGGCCAGGTGCCGGCAGCGGGCGAGCAACGCCTCGTCGTCGGAGAGCAGCATCCCTCCGCCGGACGTGGTGATGATCTTGTTGCCGTTGAACGACAGCGCGTTGAGCCGTCCGAAGGTGGCGGCCGGGCGTCCGCGGTAGGTGGCACCCAGCGCCTGCGCGGCGTCCTCGACCACCGGCGCGCCCGCCGCCTCGCACACCGGCAGCA
Organism: Micromonospora sp. RV43; assembly: GCF_001029515.1. Lineage (NCBI taxonomy): Bacteria > Bacillati > Actinomycetota > Actinomycetes > Micromonosporales > Micromonosporaceae > Micromonospora > Micromonospora sp. RV43. Next base: position 53,394 of record NZ_LEKG01000010.1, read on the forward strand.
GCTCGTCGTAGTCGGCGCACGTGCCGAACATGTCCGCGACCAGGACCGCAGCGACCTTCTCGCCGGCCCGGGTCAGCATGTCGAGCATCTCGGCGAGCGCGCTCACGTCCATGTTCCCGGTCGCCGGGTCGCAGTCGACGAAGACCGGCTCGGCGCCGGTGTAGACAGCGGCGTTGGCGGTGGCCGCGAACGTCATCGTCGGTGCCACCACCACGCTTCCCGGCCCGGCCCCCAGGACGAGGAGGGCGAGGTGCAGCGCGGACGTGCCGGAGTTGAGGGCCAGCGCGTGCTTCGCCCCGACACGTTCCGCCACCTCCCGCTCGAACGCCTCCACCTCGGGCCCGAGCGGCGCCACCCAGCCCGAGCGGATCGCGCGGAGGACGTAGGACTCTTCCAGGGGCCCGACATCGGGCGGGGACAGGTAGATCCGGCCGGTCATCGAGCCTCCGTCCCCGCAGCGGGATCACGGTCGTGGCAGCGAAGGGTCACGGACGGTAAAACGGTCGACCAGTCGAGGAGTGATGGCGTACGCCGGGTTCATGCCGAAAAGCACACGATCGTGCCGCGCGGCGGCGTCGGGTCGCAACACGTGCCCCTGGTACCGAGTAGAGTTCGGCGGCCCTGCCAGGAATCGACGATCCAGGAGCCCCGAGTGCTGCACCTGAGGGTGATCGCGCCGAGCGAACAGTCGTCAGCGGTCGTGGAACTGCTGGCCGCCGATCCCGGCGTCACCCACCTCGTGGTGCTGCCCGGCGCTGCCCGCCAGCCCGCCGGTGACTACGTCACCTGCGACGTCGTCCGGGAGAGCGCCGACGGTGTGCTGAGCCGGCTCCAGGAACTCGGCGTCGAGGCGCACGGCGCGATCGCCGCCGACGACGTGGAGCTGACCCTGTCCGAGGCGGCCGACCGGGCCGCCGAGGAGGCGCCCGGGCACGGCGAGGACGCCGTGGTCTGGGACGAGATCGCCGCGAAGACCGGCGAGCAGACGGTGCTCACCGGCACGTTCCTCGCCCTGATCGTGATGGCCACCATGATCGCCGGAATCGGCGTGCTGCTCGACCAGCCCATCCTGATCGTCGGCGCGATGGTGGTCGGCCCCGAGTTCGGGCCGCTCGCCGCGCTCTGCGTGGCGCTGCTACGGCGGCAGCCGCGCGTGGTCGGCCGCTCGGTGCAGGCGCTGACCGTCGGCTTCGTCGTCGCCATGGCGGCCACGGTGCTGAGCACCTGGGCGCTCACCGCGGCCGGCCTGGTCGGCCGGGACATGCTGTTGGCGGAACGGCCGATGACCGACTTCATCTGGCGCCCGGACGCGTTGTCATGGGTGGTGGGCCTGCTCGCAGGCGTTGCCGGCATGTTGTCGCTGACCTCGAAGAAGTCCGGGTCGCTCGTTGGCGTGCTGATCTCGGTGACCACCGTGCCGGCGGCGGCAAACGTGGCTGTCGCGTCCGCGTACGGCGTGTGGCACGAGGCGGCCGGCTCCGCCCTCCAACTGGTGATCAACCTGGCCGCTATCGTGCTCGCCGGACTACTCACGCTGGTGGTCCAGTTGTGCTGGTGGCGGCACGTCGCCCGGCGGGCCGCGCACGCTGTGCCGCGGCAGCGGGCCGATCAGCGACCCGGCCCGGTCACCGCCAGTCGTCGCCCGCGTCGAGACGGCGGCTGAGCAGCGCCGCCAGCGGCACCGACTCGCCGTCGCGACCGCCCCGGCCGACCACGAGCGGCGGCGCGCTGGGCCGCGGGTCGGCCCCGAGCAGCCGTGCTCGCAGACCCGGCAGCACGGTGAGCAGGTAGAAGCGCCCCTCGGTGTCCACCGCGCGGCTGTGCGCCCGGTCCACGTACCAGCCGGTGATCCGCGTACGGTAGCGCCCGCGCCCGTCATGGCCGGTAGCGGTCAGCCGGTCCGCACGCAGCCCTCGCCGCAGCGCCTCGGCGGCGAACCGGGCCACGAGATCCGCGGCCTCCGCCTGCTCCGCCGCGCGTTCCCGGTCAGCGGCCTCCGCGTGCGCCCGCACCGCGTGGCGTCGCCGCTCCCGCCACCGCTCGTCCTCCTCGGCCCCCACGACGGCGAGGGTACGCGGAACCCGGGCCGCCCGGCGACGACGGCGGCCTCCGGGCCGGCGCGGACCGAGACACCCCTGGCCGCTCCCTCGCGCCAGTCGTCCCGCCCTGCCGCGTGTCAGCTTCGCGAACCGGCGCGTCGCGGTTGCCGAAGGGCACTGCCGGGCTGAGTCGTTCGTGACCTCAGCCCGGCAGGGCAGCCGAACGTGTCAGGCCAGCCCGGCGCGGCGCAGCGCCTCCGCCATGGCGTCGTTGACCGGAGCGGGACCGCCGCCACCGCGGCCCGACCGTTGCTGCTGGGCGCCGCGCGCCGCGCCGCCCTTCCCGCCGCCGGAGCCGCCGCGCTGACCGCCGCCGCGTTGCCCGCCCTGCGGGCCGCCGCGCCCCTGGTCGCCGGCCCGCGGCCCGCCGCCCTGACCGCCCCGGTCCCGTCGGCCGTCGCCGCCCGCCGGGCGTCCGCCGCCGGCCGGAGCCTCGTCGTCGAGCCGCAGCGTCAGCGAGATCCGCTTGCGCGGCACGTCCACGTCGAGCACCCGGACCTTGACCACGTCGCCGGACTTCACCACGTCGCGCGGGTCCTTGACGAAGGCGTGCGACATGGCCGAGACGTGCACCAGTCCGTCCTGGTGCACCCCCACGTCGACGAACGCGCCGAACGCGGCCACGTTCGTCACCACCCCCTCCAGCACCATGCCGGGCGTCAGGTCGCTGATCTTCTCCACGCCCTCGACGAACGTCGCGGTCCGGAACTCCGGCCGCGGGTCGCGGCCGGGCTTCTCCAGCTCGGCCAGGATGTCGGTGACCGTGGGCAGACCGAACGTGTCGTCGACGAAGTCGGTCGCGCGCAGGCCGCGCAGGATGGCCGACCTGCCGATCAGCCCGCGCAGGTCCTGCCCGGTGGAGGAGAGGATGCGGCGCACCACCGGGTACGACTCCGGGTGCACGCTGGAGGAGTCGAGCGGGTCGTCGCCGCCGGGGATGCGCAGGAAGCCGGCGCACTGCTCGAACGCCTTCGGCCCGAGCCGGGGCACCTTCTTCAGCTCCGCGCGGGTGCGGAACGGCCCGTTGGCGTCACGGTGCAGCACGATGTTCTCGGCCAGCCCGGCGCCGATGCCGGACACCCGGGTGAGCAGCGGCGCGGAGGCGGTGTTGACGTCCACGCCGACGGCGTTGACGCAGTCCTCGACCACCGCGTCGAGCGAGCGGGACAGCTTCACCTCGGACAGGTCGTGCTGGTACTGCCCGACGCCGATCGACCGCGGGTCGATCTTCACCAGCTCGGCCAGCGGGTCCTGGAGACGGCGGGCGATCGACACCGCGCCGCGCAGCGAGACGTCCAGACCGGGCAGCTCCTGCGAGGCGTACGCGGACGCGGAGTAGACCGACGCGCCGGCCTCGGAGACCACCACCTTGGTGAGCTTCAGCTCCGGGTGCTGCTTGATCAGGTCGCCGGCCAGCTTGTCGGTCTCCCGGCTGGCGGTGCCGTTGCCGATCGCGACCAGCTCGACGCCGTGCGCGGCGGCCAGCGTGGCGAGCGTGTGCAGCGACGCGTCCCACTGCCGGCGCGGTTCGTGCGGGTAGATGGTGTCGGTGGCGACCACCTTGCCGGTGGCGTCGACCACCGCCACCTTCACGCCGGTACGCAGGCCCGGGTCGAGGCCCATCGTCACCCGTGCCCCGGCCGGCGCGGCCAGCAGCAGATCACGCAGGTTGGTGGCGAAGACCCGCACGGCCTCCTCCTCCGCCGCCTGCCACAGCCGCATCCGCAGGTCCGCGCCCAGGTGGATCAGGATCCGGGTACGCCAGGCCCAGCGCACCGTGTCGGCCAGCCACCGGTCGGCGGGCCGCCCCTGGTCGCTGATGCCGAAGCGTCCGGCCACGGCGGCCTCGTAGCGGCTCGGCCCGGTGGCCGCGTCGGCGTCGCCCTCGGCCTCCGGGTCCATGGTCAGGTCCAGCACGCCCTCCTTCTCGCCCCGGAACACGGCGAGGATGCGGTGCGAGGGCAGCTTCGGGTACGGCTCGGCGAAGTCGAAGTAGTCGGCGAACTTCGCGCCGGCGGTCTCCTGGCCGTCGCGTACCCGGGAGACCAGCCGGCCCCGCGACCACATCTGCTCGCGTAGCGTACCGATCAGGTCGGCGTCCTCGGCGAAGCGCTCGATCAGGATGGCCCGCGCCCCGTCCAGGGCGGCAGCGGCGTCCGCGACGCCCTTGTCCGGGTCGGCGAACCCGGCGGCGACCGTCTTCGGGTCCTGCGCGGGGTCGGCCAGGAGCGTGTCGGCGAGCGGCTCCAGCCCGGCCTCGCGGGCGATCTGCGCGCGGGTGCGCCGCTTCGGCTTGTAGGGCAGGTAGATGTCCTCCAGGCGGGACTTGGAGTCGGCGGCGAGGATCTGCGCCTCCAGCGCCTCGTCGAGCTTGCCCTGGCTCCGGATCGACTCCAGCACCGCCGCGCGGCGCTCGTCCAGCTCGCGCAGGTAGCGCAGCCGCTCCTCCAGCGTGCGCAGCTGCGCGTCGTCGAGCAGGCCGGTGGCCTCCTTGCGGTAGCGGGCGATGAACGGCACTGTGGCGCCGCCGTCGAGCAGCTCGACTGCCGCCCGTACCTGCCGTTCGGCGACGCCGAGTTCCTCGGCGATCCGCTGGTGCACAGACTGGGTCACGATTGTCATCCGCCTTCTCGGGTGGTTTCCGCCCTGCATTGTGCCGTTCGCCTCCGACCGCCTGTGCCCGCCCCGCCGTCGGCTGCGCTAGCGTGGCGATCATGGAGGCACCTGCGGATCCGCGGGCCCGGCGGCTGTTCGGCGGCAGCGCCCGGGCGCTCGGCGACCTGGCCGCCGGCCCGTTCCGGGCCGACCGGGACCGGATCGTCGGGTCGCCGTTCTTCGCCCGGCTGGGCGGCGTGACCCAGGTGATCAGCCCTGGTGGTTCCGGGCTGCTGGTGCACAACCGGCTCACCCACAGCCTGAAGGTGGCCCAGGTGGCCCGGGCGATCGCGGAGCGGCTGACGGCCGACCCGGCGCACCGGGACCTGCTGGAGAAGCTCGGCGGCTGCGATCCGGAGGTGGTGGAGGCCGCCGCGCTCGCGCACGACCTCGGGCACCCGCCGTTCGGGCACCTGGGGGAGCGGGTGCTCGACCGGCTGGCCCGGCAGCGCCTCGGGCTGCCCGACGGCTTCGAGGGCAACGCCCAGTCGTACCGGATCGTCACCAGCACCGAGATCCGCGGCGCGGCGACCACCGGGCTGGACCTGACCGCCGCGGTCCGGGCGGCCATGCTGAAGTACCCGTGGACCCGGCTGGACCACCCCGATCCGCACCCGCGCCACCTGGACCCGGCGCCCCGGGGCGCGGCTGCGCCGCCGGAGGACCCGGAGAGCGGATCGGTGAAGTTCGGCGCGTACCGCACCGAGCTGGACGACCTGCGGCAGGCACGGGAGCCGTTCGCCGGGCGGATCCCGGACTGGCAGCAGACGCCCGAGGCGTCGGTGATGGACACGGCCGACGACATCGCGTACGCGATCCACGACGTGGAGGACTTCTACCGCGTCGGGGTGCTCCAGCAGGGCGCCGTGGCGGCCGAGCTGATGGCCTGGCAGCGCGAGTGCGGGCACCTGCGGTCGATCACGGCGTCGGCGCTGGAGGGGGCGGGCCGGCGGCCGGGAGCCGCGATCGAGCGGTTGCGCCGGCAACTGCACCGCAAGGACGGCTGGATCGCCGATGACGAGGCGTTCGCCGCCGCTGTCGAGCACGTCCGCGAGGAGCTGGTGGAAGGGCTGCTGGCGCTGCCGTTCGACGGCTCGATCGAGGCGGAGCAGTACGTGGCCCGGTTCTCCGCCCGCTGGTCGACCCGCTTCGTGGACGCCATCACTGTGACGCCGGACCCGGGGGTCCGTTCCGGGTACGTGCTGCTGGCGAAGGCGCAGTGGCACGAGGTGCAGGTGCTCAAGTTCGTGCACCACCGGTTCGTGCTGGCCCGCCCGGACCTGGCCCTGCACCAGCGTGGCCAGGCCCGGCTGCTGGGCACGCTGGTCGAGGCGCTGTGGGAGTGGCTGCTGGACCCGGACGAGGAGTCCCGGCTGCCGCGCCGCCTGCACGACCTGGTGGAGCTGGCCGAGGCGGAGCTGCACCCGCGTACCCCGGACCGGATCGGCCGGGCCCGGGGCCGGGCGATCATCGACTTCGTCGCGCAGCTCACCGACGGTCAGGCGGTGGCGATGCTCGACGCGTTGTCGGGCCGCTCGGGCGCGCTGTGGACGGACGCCTTCGTACTCTAAGACCTCAGCGGGCCGGCACGCCCTTGACCACGATCTCCGGTGGTACGTCACGCACCACGCACGCCCCGGCGCCGACCGTCGCGCCGGCGCCCACCCGCAGGCCCGGGAGCACGACGGCGCCCGCCCCGATCAGCGCTGCGGTGTCGAGGCGGCAGTCACCGGACACCGCAGCGAGCGGATGCAGGGAGACGTAGTCGCCGACCACGCAGTCGTGCGCGAGAGTGGCGTTCTGGTTGACGTGCAGATGCCGCCCGACTGTCACGTTCGTGGTGATCCGGCCACCGGCGAACACCACGAGACCCTCGGCCGACACCACGTCCGGGCCGACTGTGGCGTCCGGGTGGACGAGACTCGCCGCCGGCCTGCCGTACGTGTCGACCCGCGCGCCCACCTTCCGCCGGACGCGTGGGTCGCCCAGACCGAGGACGACGTGGGTCTCCGGCGGCAGCTGCCCGAGCGCCGCCACGGTCCCCAGGTAGGGGGCGCCGCACGACTCGGCGCGTTTGCGGTTCCGCTCGGACGGGTTGTCGTCCATGAAGCCGACCAGTCGCCACGGTGGCCGCGCGGCCGACTCGTTCACCGCCGCCACGATCTGGGCGATCTCCCGGCCGTGGCCGCCGCACCCGACGACGACCAGGTCGAGGCTCACCGGGATCCGCTTCCCGCAGTCGCCGGCACCGCCTCCTCCGTGGCGGTGCCACGGAACTCGTGGGCCGTGGCGGCGCCGGGCGCGCTGATGCCCTGCCGGCGCAGGACTGCCACCGCGGTCCGGGCCAGGATGCGGGCGTCCAGGCGGAGGCTCCAGCGCTCCACGTAGTACAGGTCGTAGGCGAAACGCTCTGCCCAACCCAGCTCGTTGCGGCCGTTCACCTGCGCGAGCCCGGTCAGGCCGGGCCGGACGTCGTGCCGGCGGAACTCGTCCGGTGTGTAGAGGTCGCGGTAGCTGGTCGGGAACGGACGCGGACCCACGAGGCTCATGTCGCCGCGCAGGATGTTCCACAAGCTGGGCAGTTCGTCCAGGCTGGTCGCCCGCAGCCACCGCCCCAGGGGCGTCAGTCGCGCCTGGTCGTCGCCGGGGGAGAAGGCGTCACCGCTGTCCGCCATGGACCGGAACTTCAGGATGGTGAACTCCCGGCCGTGCCGGCCGATCCGCTGTTGACGGAAGAGGATCGGGCGGCCCATGCCGAGCAGCACCGCGACCGCGACCACGGCCAGAATCGGCGCCGCCACCAGCAGGGCCGTGGCCGAGACGGCGACGTCGACGCCCCGCTTGACGGCCGAGGCGACGCTCGCCTGCGAGGTGGGTGTGTCGGGATCTTCCACGCCTGGGGAGAGGCGAACCTGCATGCTGTCCTCCGGCCGCTGACTCGTCAGCGAACAGAGTACGCAAATATGCGCAGAAGGATGTCTTGTCCGACTTTTTCGGCGTGGCTCAGGCGACCGACTGCCACCACCCGTCCACCGCCGGCGGCTCGTCCACCACCACCCGCTCGCCCGGACGCGGTACGGCGAGCCGGACGTCCCGCGCCTTCGCCTCGGCCCACAGCCGGTCCACCGGCTCGGACCAGTCGTGCAGCGCGAGGTTGAACGTGCCCCAGTGCACCGGCACCAGCAGTCCGCCGCGGACGTCGAGGTGCGCGGCCACCGCCTCCTCCGGGAACATGTGGATGTGCGGCCACGCCCGGTCGTACGCGCCGATCTGCATGAGCGTCACGTCGAACGGGCCGTGTTCGGCGCCGATCTCGGCGTACCCGTCGAAGTAGCCGGAGTCGCCGGTGTAGAAGACCTTCCGGTGTGTCCCGGCGATGGTCCAGGAACTCCAGAGCGTGCCGTCGCGGCGCAGCCCGCGCCCGGAGAAGTGCTGCGCGGCGGTCGCGGTGAGCGTCAGCCCGCCGGCCCGGTGGCTCTCCGACCAGTCCAGCTCGACGATGCGGTGCTCGGGTACGCCCCAGCGGGCCAGGTGGGCGCCGACGCCGAGCGGCACCACGAACGGCGCGGACTGGAGGTCGGCCAGCGTGCGGACGGTCTCCATGTCCAGGTGGTCGTAGTGGTCGTGTGAGATCAGCACCGCGTCGAGCGGGGGCAGCTCGGTCAGGCGTACCGGCGGCTCGTGGATGCGCCGGGGGCCGACCAGCCCGGACGGGGAGCACCTGTCGCTCCACACCGGGTCGAGCAGCACCCGGCGCCCCTCGATCTCGACGAGCGTGGAGGCGTGGCCGTACCAGATCACGTTCAGTTCGCGGGCCGGGTCGGCGGCTGGCGCGGCGCCGGGGCGCAGCAGCGGCACCGGGCTACCGGGCCGCCGCTTCTGCTTGCCGAAGATCAGCTCCCGGACGAGGTTACGGCCCGGGTCGGCGACCATCGTGGCGCTGGCGCCGGCCGGGTTGTGGAACGTGCCGTCGTGGAAGCGCGGTGACCGGGCCGCCCGGTCCGCCCGGGCGCCGGTGAGCCGGCCGCCGAGCTGGGCGGGCACGTCCCGCGCCACCCAGGCCAGGCCGGCGACGGCGGCCAGCCCGGCGAGCTTCCACACCCGCCCGCCGCGCGTCCGGTCCGGTTCCCGCCCCGTTGGTTGCCGCATGTTCGTCCCTCCGCCGTGTCCCGTCGTACACGGTAACCACCCTCGTCGCGGTCCGCCCGTGCGACAGCCCACCCGCACGAGCGTCCGCCCGCGTGACAGCCCACCGGACGGTCCGCGGCGGCGGTCAGGGCAGCCGGCGGCGTACCGCGGACGCCACGGTCGCCGCGCGCCCGCCGACGGCTCGGACGACCTGGGACGCGTCGGGCAGCCATCCGCCCCGGACCGCCTCACCGGCCGGGTTGGGCGTGAACACGATGCCCTGGTGCGCGGCGACCGGCGTCCGGGTCAGTCCGGCCAGGCGCATCAGCGGCCCGACCAGCACGTCGTACACGCCGGGCAGGACTGTGAAGCCGAAGCGCATGACCACGTTGAGCCGGCCCACCGACACCTCCCGGCGGGGCCGGTCGAGGCAGTGGACGATGGCCCGCGCCACCCGTTCGGGCGAGGCGATCGGGGGCGGCGGCCGGCCGACGCGGCCCAGGTAGTTGGCCGCCTGCCGGTAGACGGGCGTGTCGACGCTGCCCGGATTGACCAGGCAGATCGCGACGCCGGGTGTCTCCCGCGCCTCCTGCTGGAGCGTGCGGGCCAGCCCTTGCAGACCCCACTTGGCTGCGACGTAGCCGCTCATGTAGGGCGCGGTGATGTGCCCGAGCACCGAGCCGGTGAGCACGAGCGTGCCGCCGCCGGTGGTCCGGAAACGGCGCAGCGCCTCCCGGGCCACCGCCGCGGCGGCCAGCAGGTCGGTGCGGACCACCTGCTCGAACACCTCGGCCGGGGTCTCGTCGAAGCGGCCGTAGAACATCACCGCGGCGGTGTGCACCCAGGCGTCGACGCGGCCGAACTCGGCCCGCGCCGCGTCGGCGAGCGCGGCCACCGCGCCGGGCTCGGTCACGTCCATCGGTACGGCGATCGCCCGCGCGCCCGCCGCCCGGCACTCGTCGCGTACCTCGTCGAGCGTGGCGGGGGAGCGGGCCGCGAGGACCAGCCGGTCCCCGCGGCCCGCCAGCTCCCTGGCGGTCGCCCGGCCGATCCCGCTGGTCGCGCCGGTGACGACCACCGTCCCGGTCACGGCGCGAGCACGACCTTCACGCAGCCGTCCTCCTTCTTCTGGAACATCTCGTACGCGCGCGGCGCGTCGGTCAGCGGCAGCCGGTGGGTCCGCAGGTCCTCGACGCCCAGCGGGTCGTCGTCGCGCTCCAGCAGCGGGATGATCTCGTCGACCCAGCGCCGCACGTGGCACTGACCCATGCGCAGCTGGATGCCCCTGTCGAACATCTCCATCAGCGGCATCGGGTCCTGCTCGCCGCCGTACACGCCGGAGATCGACACGGTGCCGCCGCGCCGTACGGCCTTGAGCGCGGCGTGCAGCACCACGAGCCGGTCCACGCCGGCCTTGTCGGTCATGGCCTGGGCCAGCTTGTCCGGCAGCAGCCCGGCGGCGGTCTGGGCCATCTTGCCCAGCGGCGCGCCGTGCGCCTCCATGCCGACCGCGTCGATCACGGCGTCCGGGCCGCGTCCGTCGACCAGGTCGATGAGCGCGCCGGGCACGTCGTCGAGCTGGCTGACGTCGAGCACCTCGATGCCGTGGCGGCGGGCCATCTCCAGCCGCTCGGGGACCAGGTCCAGCCCGATCACCCGGCCGGCGCCGAGGTGGCGGCCGATCCGGGCGCTGAACTGCCCGACCGGGCCGAGCCCGAACACGGCGAGCGTGCCGCCGGGCGGAGTGTCCGCGTACTTCACCGCCTGCCAGGCGGTGGGCAGGATGTCGGAGAGGTAGAGCCAGCGCTCGTCCGGGCCGCTGTCCGGGATCGTGATGGGGCCGAACTGGGCCTGCGGCACGCGCAGGTACTCGGCCTGGCCGCCGGGGATCGAGCCGTACAGCGAGGTGTAGCCGAACAGGGACGCGCCCTTGCCCTGGCTGGTCACCTGCGTGGTCTCGCACTGCGCGTAGAGCTGCCGCTCGCACATCCAGCACGAGCCGCAGGAGATGTTGAACGGGACGACCACCCGGTCGCCCTTCTTGAGCCGGGTCACGCCGGGCCCGACCTCCTCGACGACGCCCATCGGCTCGTGCCCGAGGATGTCGCCGGGCTTCAGGTACGGCCCGAGCACCTCGTACAGGTGCAGGTCGGAGCCGCAGATGGCGGTCGAGGTGATCCGGACGATCGCGTCGGTCGGCTCCTCGATCCGGGGGTCCGGGACGTCCTCGACGCGAACGTCCCGCTTGCCGTGCCAGGTCAGTGCCTTCATGTCCGATTGTCCCCTCGTCGGTGCCGTCCATGGGACTGCTACCCGCGGGGAGCGACTTGAACCGGTGCGGTCCCGCCGGAGCCGGGAGGACTGGATCGGGAGGTCGGACGGGTGGCCAGGCGCGGCCGACGACCGCACCCGGGACCACCGTTGTCAGGCGTCGAAGCTGCCGGCCTTGATGCCCTGGACGAAGCCGGTCCACCGGTCGACGTCGAAGGACAGCGCCGGCCCCTGCCGGTCCTTGCTGTCGCGGACGGCGACCACAGCCGGGAGATTGTCCGCCACTTCAACGCATGCGCCGCCGTTGCTGTCGCTCCGCGTGGACTTTCGCCACACTGCGTTAGTGAGGTCCGGGGTCATCATGGTCAACTTTCACTTGATCTCGTCTGCGAGCCGCAGGATGAGTTTGCGGGACTCTACCGGCCCGAGGGCTGCCGCTTGAAGGCGGTCCCAGAGTCGAGTGTATGCCCGGACGGCTTCCTGACTGTCGAGGTAGTCGGCGTCAGTGAAGGTTTCCACGTAAATGACGTCCGAGGCTTCCCCGAACCGCAGAACGATGAAGTTGTATGACGACGCTACGTATGTAGCAGCGTTGAACGGAAAGACCTGCAACGTCACGTTCTTGCGGCGGCTGACCTCCGCAACGTGCAGTAGTTGTTCACGCATCGTCGCACGGTCGCCGAGGTTCCGCCGTAGCGCCGACTCGCTGAGGATCAGGCTCAGCTCTGGGCCGTCCTCGCGGTCGATGACCGTCTGTCGTTCGAACCGCACCGCAATCTGTCTATCCACGTCGTCGCCGTTGATCATCGATCGCATGTATGACTCGACCTGCAGGATGCCGGGGATGACCTCAGGCTGGTACCAGCGAATCTCTGTCGCGTCGGCTTCGAGGTCGAGGTACTGCCGGAACCAGTCAGGCACGACGTTGCGATAGCCGCTCCATCGTCCCCGTTGTCGGCCTGCCCGCGCGAGGTCGCGCAGCGGCTCGGCTTCCTCACCACCCACGCCGTAGAAGTCGAGCAGCAGCTTCAGGTCGGTGAGCCTGATCCCCGACTGGCCCAGCTCCAGCCTGCTGATCTTGCTGGACGAGGAGTCGATGATCGCGGCAGCTTCGTCCTGCGTCTTTCCGGCGGCTTCTCGCGCCCTCCGAAGCTCGTTGCCGAGCCGCCGCCTCTGGATCGTCGGGTTGACCATGGCCTGAGTATGGCCGACCTGACGCCGCCTTACCTGAACGTCAACGGTGTGTTCCCAAACTGTGACTCCAAACGTATACTCATTTTGGACTTGCAGATTAGGGAATCATCCACGGCTGGCAAGGAGGCGGAAGATGAGCAGGCGGTTCACCTACGCCGAGTACGTGCTGGCCCTGGCCGAAGAGCTGGCACGCAGACATCGGCCGGTGTGGTCGCTGCGACGGGCAAAGCGCGTCTGCCTGTGCGGGTCGGACCTGCCCTGCCGGGTGAAGCAGCGTGTCCTGGTCAACCGAGGGCACTGGCGGTGACCACGCACGGCCCGGTCATGCCGCTGTGGGTGTGCGCGGCGTGTCACCGCCCGTGGCCGTGTCCCCGGCGTCGATGGGAACTACTCGGTGAGTACGCGGACTCGCCGGGCGAGCTGGCTCTCCACATGGCGGCACAGTTGACGGCGGCGTCACGCGATCTCCATTGGGCCGCCCCGGCCGTCCTGTGCGGCAGGTTCTTCGGGTGGCTGCCGTGAAGGCGGGTGAGGTGCTGCTCATTGGGCCGGAGTGCTCGGTGCAGTTCGTCCACCCCATCCTGTTCCGCCTCATCCGCCGGCTCGACTGGACGACTTACGACGGGTGGCTCTGGTTGGACGGATACGTGCTCGACAAGCGGGGCGACGCCGTTGCCCGGCGGTCGATCTTCGTCCTGGAGGCCGGGCTGACTGTTGCCCCGCCGCCCGGCGCCGGGGGCCGCTGATGCGTCGGCTGATCAGGTTCGTGGCGACGCGGAGGACCCGTCCCGACCGGCCGAACCGGTGTGCGTACCCCGGAGAAGGGCGACCGCCATGCCCCCGGGTGCGGGGCGCGGCGGTCGCGTGGGTCGTGCCCGCGGGTCAGGAGCCGGGCGTGCCCGAGCGTTTGGCCGTGGCCTTCAGGTAGTCCCGGTTGAGCCGGCCGATGGTGTTCAGCGGGATGCCCTTCGGGCAGGCCGCCGCGCACTCGCCGATGTTGGTGCAGCCGCCGAAGCCGGCCTCGTCGTGCGCGTCCACCATGCCGATCACCCGGGTGTAGCGCTCCGGCTGGCCCTGGGGCAGCAGCGAGAGCTGGGTGATCTTCGCGGCGGTGAACAGCATGCCGGAGCCGTTCGGGCAGGCCGCCACGCAGGCGCCGCAGCCGATGCAGGCAGCCGACTCGAACGCGGCGTCCGCGTCGGCCTTCGGCACCGGCACCGAGTGCGCCTCCGGGGCGCTGCCGGTCGGCGCGGTGACGTAGCCGCCGGCGGCGATGATCTGGTCGAACGCGTTGCGGTTGACCACCAGGTCCTTGACGACCGGGAACGCGCGGGCCCGCCAGGGCTCGATGTCGATCGTGTCGCCGTCGGAGAACTGCCGCATGTGCAGCTGGCAGGCGGTGGTGCCGCGCTGCGGGCCGTGCGCCTCACCGTTGATCATGAGGCTGCACATGCCGCAGATGCCCTCGCGGCAGTCGTGGTCGAACGCCACCGGCTCCTCGCCGTCGAGGATGAGCCGCTCGTTGAGTACGTCGAGCATCTCCAGGAAGGACATGTCCGGGGACACGTCCTGCACCGGGTAGGTCACCATCCGACCCTTGTCCTCGGGGCCGGTCTGGCGCCAGATGCGCAGGGTCAGGTTCACTTGTAGCTCCGCTGCGTGGGGTGGACGTATTCGAAGGTCAGGTCTTCCTTGTGCAGCACGGGCTCACCGGTGCCGGTGAACTCCCAGGCCGCCACGTAGGCGAACCGGTCGTCGTCGCGCTGCGCCTCGCCGTCGGGCGTCTGGTGCTCGGCCCGGAAGTGGCCGCCGCAGGACTCCTCGCGGTGCAGGGCGTCGATGCACATCAGCTCGGCCAGCTCGAAGAAGTCGGCCACCCGGCCGGCCTTCTCCAGCGACTGGTTGAGGCCCTCGCCGTCACCCGGCACGCGCACCCGCTGCCAGAACTGCTCCCGCAGCGCGCGGATCTCGTCGATCGCCTTGCGCAGCCCGGCCTCGGAGCGCTCCATGCCGCAGTGCTCCCACATGATCTGGCCCAGCTCGCGGTGGAACGAGTCCACCGTACGGTCGCCGTTGATCGCCAGCAGCCGCTTGATCCGGTCCTCGACCTCGGTGCGCGCCGCGACCGCCTCGGGGTGGCTGGCGTCGACCTTGTCCAGCGAGCTGGAGGCCAGGTAGTTGGCGAGCGTGTTCGGCAGCACGAAGTAGCCGTCGGCCAGGCCCTGCATCAGCGCCGAGGCGCCGAGCCGGTTCGCGCCGTGGTCGGAGAAGTTGGCCTCACCGATCACGAACAGGCCGGGGATGCTCGACTGGAGGTCGTAGTCGACCCAGAGGCCGCCCATCGTGTAGTGCACGGCGGGGTAGATCCGCATCGGCACCTCGTACGGGTCCTCGCCGGTGATCCGCTCGTACATCTCGAAGAGGTTGCCGTACTTGGCCTCGATGGCCTTACGGCCGAGCCGGTTGATCGCGTCGGCGAAGTCCAGGTAGACGCCGAGGCCGGTCGGGCCGACGCCGCGTCCGGAGTCGCACACGTTCTTCGCGGCGCGGGAGGCGATGTCGCGGGGGACCAGGTTGCCGAAGGACGGGTAGATCCGCTCCAGGTAGTAGTCCCGCTCGTCCTCGGGGATGTCCCGCGGGCTGCGCTGGTCGCCCTTGGCCTTGGGCACCCACACCCGGCCGTCGTTGCGCAGCGACTCGCTCATCAGGGTCAGCTTCGACTGGTGGTCGCCGGAGACCGGGATGCAGGTCGGGTGGATCTGCGTGTAGCAGGGGTTGGCGAAGTACGCGCCCTTGCGGTGCGCCCGCCAGGAGGCGGTGACGTTGCAGCCCTTGGCGTTGGTGGAGAGGTAGAAGACGTTGCCGTAGCCGCCGGAGGCGAGCACGACCGCGTCGGCCATCTCGGTGCTGATCTCGCCGGTGACCATGTCGCGGACCACGATGCCGCGCGCGCGGCCGTCGACGAGGACCAGTTCGAGCATCTCGTGGCGGGCGTTCATCTCCACGTTGCCCAGGCCGATCTGCCGCTCCAGCGCCTGGTACGCGCCGAGCAGCAGCTGCTGACCCGTCTGGCCCCGGGCGTAGAAGGTGCGCTGCACCTGCGCGCCGCCGAAGGAGCGGGTGTCCAGCAGGCCGCCGTACTCGCGGGCGAACGGCACGCCCTGGGCCACGCACTGGTCGATGATGTTCACCGACATCTCGGCCAGCCGGTGCACGTTCGACTCGCGGGAGCGGAAGTCGCCGCCCTTGACCGTGTCGTAGAACAGGCGGTGCACCGAGTCGCCGTCGTTGCGGTAGTTCTTGGCGGCGTTGATACCGCCCTGCGCGGCGATCGAGTGGGCCCGGCGCGGGCTGTCCTGGTAGCAGTAGGACCGCACCTGGTAGCCCTGCTCGGCCAGGGTGGCGGCGGCGGAGCCGCCGGCCAGGCCGGTGCCGACCACGATCACCGTCATCTTCCGGCGGTTGGCCGGGTTGACCAGCTTCATCTCGAAGCGGTGGCGGTCCCACCGCGTCTCGATCGGGCCGTCCGGGGCCCGGGTGTCGGCGATCGGGTCGCCCTCGGTGTAGAGATCCATGTCAGGACACCAATCCGGTGATCACGGCGAACGGAACCAGCAGGTAGCCGCCGACGAGCGCGACGGCGAAGACGAGCGCGGCGATCCGGGCCCGGCGCTCGCCCTTCGGCGTCTGCTGGCCGAGGCTGCGGAACGCGCTGAACGCGCCGTGGCGCAGGTGGAAGCCGAGGGTCACCAGCGCGAGGGTGTAGAAGAGCGTGACGTACCAGCGCTCCGGCGCGAAGCCGGCGACCACGTTGCCGTACGGGTTGGCCGGGTCGCCCTGCGGGTTCAGGTGACCCGTGGTCAGGTCGAGGATGTGGTAGATCACGAAGAGCAGGATGATCACACCACCCCAGCGCATCGTGCGGGCCGCGTAGTTCACGTGGATCTTGCGGCGGTGCGCGTACCGGACCGGGCGGGCGGCCCGGGACCGCATCGCGAGCACGGTGGCCGCGCCGATGTGCCCCAGGACGGCGACGGTGAGCACGGTGCGCTGGATCCACAGGAACCACGTCGTCGGCAGCAGCGGCGTGCCGATGTCCCGCAGCCAGTGCGCGTAGTGGTCGAACGACGTCTCACCCGTGAAGATCTTCAGGTTGCCGAGCATGTGCGCGATCAGGAACAGCACGAGGATGATGCCCGTCACCGCCATGACGGCCTTGAGGCCGACGTTCGAGCGGATGGGCGACCGAGTTTTCGTGATTACCACGCGGTCGACGCTAGGAGCACTTCGATCAGGCGTCCAATGCATCGAAATCGCAGCGTTGATAGCCGTAGGCTATGTAGATGCAGCTCCATCAGCTTCGGTACTTCGTGGCGGTCGCCGAAGTACGACATTTCACCCAGGCGGCCGATCTTGTCGGCATAACCCAGCCCTCGTTGAGTAAGCAAATTCACGCGCTGGAGACCGACCTGGGGGCCCCGCTGTTCGAGCGGGTAAGGGGCAACATCACACTCACCGCAGCAGGTGAGGTGCTGCTGCCGCTGGCCAAGCGGATCCTCGCCGACGTGGAGACCGCCACCCGCGAGGTGCAGGAACTGGTGGGGCTGCGCCGGGGCCGGGTCCGGCTCGGCGCCACCCCCAGCCTCGCCACCTCGCTCGCCCCGCCGGTGCTGCGCCGGTTCCGCGACGCGCACCCCACGATCGACCTGCGCGTGGAGGAGGGCGGCTCGCAGGACCTCGTCCGGGACCTGCTCCGCGGCGACCTCGACCTCGCCCTGATCATCATGCCGTCGGCCGGCATCGACCCGGGGCTGCGCGCCGACCCGATCCTGCGGGAGAGCCTGGTGGTCGCCTCGGTCGACCCGCTGCCGGGCGCCTCGGAGGCCGGGGAGCTGCGCATCACCGACCTGCGCGACCAGCCGCTCGTCATGTTCCGCGAGGGCTACGACCTGCGCGACGCCACGCTCCAGGCGTGCCGGGCGGCCGGGTTCGAGCCGACCCTGTCCGTCGACGGCGGGGAGATGGACGCCGTGCTCAGCTTCGTCGAGGCCGGGCTCGGCGTCGCGCTGGTGCCGGGCATCGTGGTAGCCCGCCGCGCCGGCATCCGGGTCACCCGGCTCGTCCCGCCCGGCGTCCGCCGGACCATCGCGGTGGCCCGCCGCCGCGACGTGGTGCCCACCCACGCCGGGCGCGAGCTGCGCCGCATCCTCCTGGAGTACGTCCACGACGCCACCGCCACCGCCGAACTCCCCCCAGGCGTAGAGCCCCTCTGACCGCCCC